>CAYTFO010000034.1:0-24675 GCA_964437135.1 uncultured Roseivirgaceae bacterium
AAAAAACCCCGTGCCGCCGAGGCAAATGGTTTGGTAACCGCGCACCGCCAATGCTTCCGGCAATGTGGCTTGTTCGAAAACGAAAGTATGAGCGGCGGTGGTTGTACTTCCTTCAAAGGCAGCGGCAAAGCGGCGTGGGTGGGAACCGGGCCGGGCCGGGGTTGGAAGAAATCCTGAGAAGAAAGCCTGGTGCGCCGGGTAGGTGAAACTGCCCGGCGAGTGACGAATCTCCCAGCCATCCGTGCGGAGGTATTGGCCCAACACCGGCAGGCGGCCCTCCTGCCAGGCTTGCTCTGCAGCGTCGTACCGCAGCGTGTCGAGTGTAATCATGAGGATGTCCGCGTTGCCAATATACTCTTTCATACGCTCCCTTGGTTTAGGCCATTCAGAGCGGCATGCGCAATGGCCTCGTAAGCTGATTCGCTACGGTCTGTCAGATTGGGGAGCAGGTCTCCAAACGCATTGATCTCACCAATTAAGACCTCACTGTTCTGGCACGGAAGAATATCAACTCCGGCATCAACTGCAATTTTTAACTGCTCTTCATCCATTACCTCAGTATCGACAGGAAGTCCTGTTTGTTCGCGGGCTTCAATCAATATATCAATCGATGAATGATCTCCCTGAAATGAATAAGGCATAGTTCGGGGTTTCCATACACCGCCACGAAGCGCAGTAGCACCAGCTTCTTTTATAGCATGTGCCGACTCATAAAATAAGCCTGGGTTTTTGGGGTCAATGGTGCAATGACCTGCTATAATCACCGGATCTTCTCCTACCGTTGTAGATCCTATTTTGATGGTATGGTTGGATAATTCTGAGTGAATATCCATTAATTTGAAAGGGGAATCAATAGCATCAAACCTATCTATATATGTAAGACCCATTATTCGGTTGACCATCAGGGTTCTTCTTTCCTCTCCCAAAATAGCATAAATCGTTCTGTGGTGACCGATGATTGGCTGAACCCGACAACCGTATTCTTCTACAATCTCTGTAACTTCACTCAACTGTTCATCGGTGAGTTTCGATTCCTTAGGTATTATCATAACGATGAAATTAAGTCAGCAAAAGTATGCTTACCTTTTGAATTGTCTAATAAATACTTGAATAGAATTTGGTTTTTCTAAGTTATTTTTAATTATTACAAATACGTTTGGTATAATTTGAAAAATATTTAATAAAAAATGAAAGTTACACTACACTATAAGTCTCAATACGAGTATTATACAAAAAATGAAACTGATAACAGAACGGAAATTGATATGTTGAAGGGGGATCAGAAAAAAGCTCAATCCCCTACAGAACTACTTTTGTCCGGAGCCATTGCATGTGCAGCTGTTGATATAGTAGGTATTATCAAAAAGAGGCGAAGAGAACTTGTGGATATTTCGGGTATAGCTGAGGGAGAAAGGCGTGAAACTGAACCCAGAAAATTCACAAAGATCAATATTCACTATACCATTACCTCTCCTGACTTAACAACAGAAGAAGCATCTAAGATCATTGATTTAGCAGTTGAAAAATACTGTTCAGTAGCAGCTACAATAAATGAAAGTACAATTCTTACGCATTCATTTGAGATAATTCGTTAACTTTTAAATATAAAATTGCAAGCATTAAGAACCATATTGCTTTTTTTTATTTTTTCAGTCCATTGTTTTAGTGGGTATTCTCAGGAACAAATAGATTCTTTGATCTCAAAACTTCAGGGGCTTGAAGAAGTCAAGGATACATTAAAAGTTAACAAAACTTTAGATCTGATTCGATCCAGAATTGAAGAAGGAGGGCTTGAAGATGATCTGACAAAGCTATCTCAATCAACTGGAGAGTATTATTCCAGAACTTTTGAATACGATTCTGCTATTACGTATTTCAGAAAAGCACTCGATTTTGCGCTGGAAAACAATGACACCTCTCTTTTGGCAATGTCTTATTATAATCTTGGAGGTGCATACTGTGATGTTGAATCATATACATACTCTACAGAACTATACCTGAATGCTCTTGATTTATGGAAATCTAAAAAAGATACTTTCAGAATTGCTAAGACAATACTTGCTATAGCTAATGATTATTATTATTTCGGGGATTTTCAGATTGGTCGAGATTATTACAATCAGGCAATCGATCTTTTTAGATTATTAAATGACACCTCCAATCTATCAACATCAATAGGTAATTCAGCGGCTCTTTATGCTTATTATGAATATTTTGATACTGCAATGAGTCTATTTGATGAAGCACTTTCTCTTGTGAAATATTCAGATTATACAGATGTATTTGTTAATAATTTGATAGGAATAGGAATGGTTTATGAAGAGTTGGGAAAATACGATACAGCTTACAATTTTTACAAAAGGGCTTTTTATGAATCAAAAAGAATAGATTACAAGATTCAGGAATCATTCTCTTATTTAAATTTTGCTTACTACTTCATGTATAAGGAAAGATATGATTCTGCTGAATTTTATGCACTTAAAGCACTGGATCAAAGTGAGTTGATTTCAAATAAGCTATTGAAGGTAAATTCATATGATGTACTTCATGAAATTTATTATAAAACAGGTCATTTTAAAGAAGCATATGATTATTTAATGCTGACTAAAGAGAAGAATGATTCTTTATATAACATATCACGCCAAAGGCAATTAGAAGCAATTAATGCCAGGTATAGTCTTAAGGAAAAAGAAGCTGAATTAGCTAATGCTAAACTACAGTTGTCACTCAACCAAAACTTTCTGGACAAGCAATTAATAGTCAGGAATGCGTTGATTGCAGTATTGTTTTTATTTCTACTTGTCATTTCACTAATCTACAGAAGTCAAAGAATTAAGTCGAAAACGAATGAATTATTGAAACAAAAGAATAATGAGATTGAAAAGAAATCTAAAGAAATAAAAGACATAGAAGCTGCCAAATCCCGTTGGTTTATCAATATTTCTCATGAATTACGAACACCATTAACCCTCATCAAAGGGCCTATGGAAATACTTAGCAAAGATGAATTAAATTCAGAAAATAAAAAGAACCTTCAGATTGCCCTTCGTAATGTTAAGAAACTTGAATCTTTAGTAAATGAAATACTTGATTTAACTAAAATTGAAGGGGGGACTGTGGATTTACATTATTCACAAGTAGAGATAGACAGGCTGCTATCGGAATTGATTAATAGCTTTGATTCGTCAGCAAAAATGAAGAACATTTCATTCAGCTATAAAAATCAACTGACAGAGCCTACATTCCTTAAAATTGATAAGAATAAAATAAGTAAGGTAATTAATAACCTCCTTTCTAATGCATTGAAATTTACTCCTGAGGATGGAAGTATCAATATAAGATTACTGGAGTCAGCAGATCATGTAATAATTGAAATCTCTGATACAGGTGAAGGAATATCTAAAGATGAGGTTCATCACATTTTTGATCGTTTCTATCAAAGTAAAAATTCCAAACAGGTAGGTAACTCAGGTTCCGGAATAGGCCTGTCTCTTTCAAAGGAAATTGTATCTCTTCATCAGGGCGACATTAAAGTAAAAAGCAGACTTGGGAAAGGAAGTACATTTTCTATAATGCTCCCTTCAAAACTTAAAATTAAGTTCAGTGATATCACAGAAGAAATTGAGAGTATTGATAAAGATGAATTTGATTCATATGTTTTGCCAAACCTACAGAAATCAAATAAGTCCATTTTAGTTGTTGAAGATAATGCTGATATGCGTGAGTTTATTGTAGTTTCTCTTGAGAATTATTACAATGTATTTCAGGCAAAAGATGGAAAGGAAGCATTAAAAGTTATTGAGAATAATATACCAGATCTTATTGTAAGTGACATTATGATGCCACGTATGGACGGTAAAGCTTTAGCAAGAGAGTTAAAATCAAATGAAGAATGGAAGGCAATTCCGTTTATTGCACTTACGGCATTATCAGAAGAAAATCAAAGAGTAGATACCTTAAGAATCGGAGTGGATGATTACATGGTCAAACCATTCAACATTGATGAATTATTAGTTAGAATTCAAAATCTGCTACATAATTTTGAAGAGAGGGTTCAGTCAAATGGAGAAAATGAAATCATTTCTTACGATGACAAAATCATAAAAAAACTTGAGGAAGAAGTGCTTGAGAATCTTGATGACCCTGACTTAAGTGTAGCGAAGCTGGCCGTTTCAACAAATTTTAGCGAACGTCAGCTTTATCGATACTTGAAGCAAACTACAGGCCTTACGCCCGCAAACTTCATCAAAGAAATAAGACTTCAAAGAGCACATGAACTTGCCAGAAAAAGAGTATATAATACTGCGACAGAACTTGCCGGTGCGGTGGGATTTTCATCTGGAAGTTATTTTAATACTGTGTTTAAGAGTAGATTTGGAGTAAGTCCTTCCTCGATTTTAAAAGATTAATTAAAGCACGAATTGTATGTTCTGATAAGGTCAGCAAGTTCCTCGTAATAAATATCTTCCTGCCGCATAAGTAATTCACAGTCCTGAAAAAGGAAGTCGGCCATATCATAAAACTCTTTTTTCCTAACACTGATTATTTCACCATTCTTTTCAACATAATAGGAGTTTCTTACACTACTTATGACAATATCATCCACTCCGGTTTCTGTATTCGTTGCTTTGGGATCATTGTAAAGAGACATCTTTTCTCCAGACAATAAGCGTTGAAGGAAAATGAATTGGTCTTGTTTTTCAGGATGTGTGAATGATTTATAAACAACAACAGTCCCTTTTAATGAATCAAAAACAAAAAAAGGTGAAAAAATAGCCTTCTTTTCGATATCCATTACAAACTCTGAGATCTCACCTGCTTTGTAGTATTCTTTATTGCCATTTTTATCTTTGAATTGAATCCTGTTTATAAACTGAGAAAGACCTTCATTCCGTACCCTAATTTCTCCCTCAACTTCGCTTTTGTTGTGAAGTACGATCTTCCCCGGAACATAAATGGTAATAGGATCTACGTCAACAGGATATTCGTTTTGAGCATATGCTAAAAAATGAATGATAGAAAGAAAAAATGCCAATAAACTTTTCACTGGGCGATCGCTTGCTCCAGGTCTTCAATCAAATCTTCAGAGTCTTCAATACCTATGCTTAGTCTGATTAATGAGTCTGTCAATCCACTTTCAAGCCTTTGTTCTTTCGGAATACTCGCATGAGTCATGCTGGCTGGATGACCTACCAGTGACTCAACTCCCCCTAATGACTCAGCCAGACTAAAGATTTTAAGCTTTTTCATGATATCAAAGGCAGTTTCCATTTTATCATCTTTAAGGATAAAACTAAGCATACTGCCAAATTTTTTCATTTGGCTTTTAGCTATGTCATGGTTTGGATGATCCTCAAATCCAGGCCAGTAAACAGCTGATACTTTAGGGTGCGATTTTAAGAAATAAGCTACCTGTTTACCGTTTTCACAGTGTCTGTCCATTCTTACATGAAGGGTTTTAATTCCCCTCAGTACCAGAAAACAATCATTTGGACTCGGGATTGCGCCGGAAGAATTTTGAATAAATCCAATTTTATCATCCAGTTCTTCGCTATTAGTCACTACTGCACCCATAACTACATCACTGTGGCCTGCCAGGTATTTCGTTACAGAATGCATCACCATATCAGCCCCAAGGTCTATAGGGTTTTGTAAGTATGGACTGGCAAAAGTATTATCTACTACTGTCAGGGCACCTTTGGATTGAGCCAGTTTGACCACACCCGATATATCTACAATATTCATCATAGGATTAGTCGGAGTTTCAATCCATACCAATCTGGTTTTTTTGGTCATACTTTGCTCGATCTTTGAGACATCTCTCATGTCTACAAAAGTGAACTTCAATCCATATCTTTCGAATATCTTGGTAAATAATCTGTAGGTACCTCCGTAAAGGTCATGTGTGCATACAACTTCGTCTCCGGGCTCTAATAATTTGATGATTGCGTCAATTGCACCCATTCCTGAAGAAAAACATCTCCCAAATTTGGCATTTTCCAGTGCTGCGATGTTTTTCTCCAACGTTGCCCTTGTTGGATTTTGAGTCCTTGCATATTCAAATCCTTTATGATCTCCAGGTGCGCTTTGAACATAAGTAGAGGTTTGAAAAATAGGGGTCATTATCGCTCCCGTTGTAGGATCCGGCTCTATTCCTGCATGTAAGGCTTTGGTTCCAAATTTCATATTCGATGGGTTTAATTGCTTGTTTAATTTGTAGCGCAATAATACTAAACAGTAGCTATTTCACCCTTATCTATTAGCTTAAGCTTTTTATAAAGTTCTTCTTGTAATGATTGGCCTTTATCCTGATTATACCATTTTTGAAGTATAGGCTGGAACTCCTCATATGATATTTTATTTGGATCGTTTTTCCAGTTATCATACAGAACCTGTGCTTCCTGTGGTCTTGGACCCCAGCTAAACAGGACATTAAAATCTAAATCTGTTGCAATTAATTTTGGGATTGATCTTCCTTTATTTGTCAGGAAATGATCCATTAGTTTAAGATTTTCATCTCTTAAAATCAATTTGAGATTAATATTTTCAACCGACTCTACAATTTTACCAATAAGCGGAACACTGGAAGCAGCATCTCCACACCATGATTCAGTTAAAAGAATCCAGTTCATTTTTTGAACAGATTTGAGAGCTTCTAATAATTCAGGATTTACATCTGAAGTTTTTAATACTCTCTTTGTCCGATGATAATTGAGTTTGGTATAATTAATATAAGCTTCACTGTGATTTGGGCCTGTGGTCGATTTCTTCTCAACCAGATTTTCATGTAACCGTAAATAATTTTCAAATTCCAGCCCTCTTTCAATTGCACTTCGCAACAATTGCCTTACTTCTTCCATCTTTTTTATTTGCATAACAGCTTAACATTAAGTTTTCTTCCATAGTTTGCATAATAACGAACTTTTTGTCCGCTATAATACATTTCGGTTTGAGTGAAATTCTAAATTCATTTGATTTAACATTTCAGGAGTATCTGTGGGTTGGCTTTTGTGCTTTATGCATAGGTATGGCAAAAACAGGTCTTGGTGGAGCAGGAATGCTAGTAGTACCAATTATGGCTTCAATTTTTGGTGCAAGAGAGTCTACAGGTTTGGTTTTGCTTTTGTTGATAATGGCAGATTTTTTCGGGGTAGGGTATTATCATCGACACGCAGAATTAAAGCAACTTTTCAAACTTATTCCATCTACTGTAATTGGAGTTATTTTAGCCATTTGGGTAGGTGATATACTCAACCCAAAGCAGTTTCAATTAATTCTTGCTGCAGTTATCTTATTGGGAATTTTAATTACCATATTAAATTTTAGTAAAAAGAACATCATTCCAAGGAATCAATACTTTGCCTCTTTTGCTGGATTTTTAGGAGGGTTTACCACCATGATAGGAAATTCTGCCGGGCCGATAATGTCCATTTATTTTCTTTCAATGGGCTTTAATAAGAATAAGTTTATTGGAACGGCAGCCTGGTTTTTTTTAGCGGTCAATCTTTTTAAAGTTCCTTTTCATATCTGGATATGGGAGACAATAGATACACGTGTACTCTTGTTTGATCTTTTGATGTTTCCTTTGATTTTAATCGGGGCATTTTTTGGTATTTGGGTTGTAAAGCGAATTCCGGAGAGACCTTATAGGATATTTATTATAGTTTCAGTGACACTGGCTGCATTGAAATTATTTTTCTAGTACATCCAATACCTGTTTTTTGTAAGTTCTGCTTATAGGATATTGTTGTTGATTTATCTTTATATTCTCTTTTGAGAATGATTCAATTTTGTTCTTGTTAATAAGAAAAGACCTATGAATTCTTATAAACTGATTGGGTAATTCAGCAGCCAGATTACTAATTTTTTGTTTGGTGATGTGGCTACTCTCTACTGTATGTATTTTGACATAATCAGAAAGACTTTCAATAAGTAAAATATCATCCATCTCAATAGGAATTTGCTTTCGCTCCGAAACGATAGTTAGAACCTTTTTTTCATTTTTCTTGATATTATCAACCAGATCTTCTTTAGATTTTTTCAACTCATTGAAGGATTTTAGGAGTTTAAAGAAGCCAAAAGCTAGTACTACCAGATACATGACTATCGTGATTGCCATGATGTCAACTGTCAATGGATTCATTTTATCATACTGGTAGTTTCCCAGAACGATAAATGAAACGACTATTACCAACATTTGGAAATAGGCAGAAAATACTAAGGTGTAGATTGAATAAATTGAAAACTTAACATATCTCTCAGTTAACAAAAAATTGGGAACCAGCAAATAATTAAATATGTAAACTGTACCCATACATACAGGAAGTAGCATTGTGACGAAGAAAAAAGATTGATTGTAATCACCTCCCTTTTGTCCAAAGTAAAAGGTAAGAACTGCAATTACAGTTATCCAAAAAAGAATATGACGGCGAATCCTGCTCTGCATATATAGTTGTAAAAATGCCTAAAATATTCAATTGTAAGCGTAATAGTCGATGAAATACACTTTTAGAAGTGGATTTGACATTGATACAACTTCTCAGAAGGAGTAGTTTTGTGTCGTACTATTTAAATAAAAAATTATGTTCGATTTATTTTACATGGGTGGACCAGTGTTTATGGGATTACTGACCATCATTTTTATTGCGATGCTTGCAGTTGCAGGGATCAATGGATTTCTATTGTTCAACGAAAAGATCTCCGGAGAAACAGCTGTCAGAAAAATTGGTTACATCAAATCAGTAGGGTTATTTGGACTGGTTGTGGGTGTGCTAGGTCAGCTTATAGGTCTTTATTCAGCATTTCAGGCTATTGAAATCGTTCAGGATATTTCACCATCTATGCTGGCTGGGGGATTGAAAGTTTCAATGATTACTACCCTTTATGGGCTCATGATTTTTATTATTTCCTACCTCATTTGGTTAGGATTAAGTTTGAAATTAAAGTAAAAAGCGGGTCTAGCCCGATTTCTTTATTCTTTATTTAGTGAGAAGGCTACCGGAAGAACCATCTTCACATTGACAGGAATTCCGTTCTGCTTTCCGGGTATAAATTTTGGAGATGAAGCAACTGCATCAGCTGCAATTTTATCCAATTGTTCATCCAATCCTTTAACCACACTTACATCTCGAACTTCTCCGGTTTTATCCACAATAAATTGGACAAAAACGCGTCCTTCTATTCCTGATTTGCGAGCTTCTTTAGGGTATTTTATCAATCGTCCTATATGTGCGTAGAATTCGGGTATTCCACCTGGAAACTCAGGTCGTTCGTCAACAACCGTAAAAATATCTTCTTCCTGTAGCTCATTCAGCTTTATTGTTACATGACTCGCTATCTCTTTATTTTTTGCAACAACAATTGTAACAGATGCATCACCTTTTTCAGATTTTTCCAAATCCACAAACTGAATTAGACTTTCATCTATTGCTGCAATCTTTTCTTTAAAATGTTCACCATCTGACATCAGCCCACTTTCCTGATTAAAGATATATTTCAGATAGATGAAGTCTTCCGGATTTTTAATTTTACTCTGAAGTTCATCTGTAAGTTCCTCATAACTTATCTGATATGAGTTTTCGGCAATTAATTTTAAATCTTTATCAAGCTCATTTGAACATGCAAATACAATGCAGGTAAGAGCTATGGCCATAATCAAGCCAGACCATTTCCAGCTACTAATTTTACGTGTTTTCTGTGTCATAATTTTTATTCGTTTTAGTAATGCACCATCATGGAACGAACTGGCCAGGTCCATTCCAATAGATGCTAATGTAGTTTGTATAAGTGTTTTTTTATATTCCTTAATATTTTGCTGTTGAATAACTTCTCTGTCTGCCTGATACTCATGAATAAGTTTGCATTCTTTGTGTAATAACCAACTTACCGGCGAAAACCAAAAGATGATTTTGTTAAGTAAAAAGATCAGATTATCTACATAATGATAATGTTTCAAATGTGATAATTCATGCATTATTACATGCTGACTTGAATCTGATTGAATGACTACTTTTCTGAAAAAATTAAAAGAGTATTTTATTTTATCATTCATATAGAAATAATTCCCATTTCTAAATATCAGTTTAGAGTCTTTGATTATTCTCCAGAGTTTCCAGATTCCGATAATTTGTAAAAGTAGAAGTGAAATTGCGCCTAAAAAATATAAAACAGTGATGACACGTACATTAAAGGATGGTAAACCATTGGTGGAGTTATGAGTAAGAATTTCAGCAACTTCGTTAGTTGTTTCATTTATTGAAATCGGAGCCAGATATAATGTCTGATAAAAGCTACTATTTTCAATTTCATTAGTATTCAGGAATTCTATTTCTAAAAATGGAATAATGAAGGAAAGCACTAATGAAAGAGATAAGTACGCTCTCATTCTAGCAAAATCTATCTCATTTCGAAGAAAGAGCTGATAGATAAGAAAAAAGCTAAGTTGAAGCAGGGCAACTTTTAATATGTAAAGTATCATTTCTTATCTTCCTTTAAATGTGTTAATACTTCTTCTAATTCCTGTATACTCATGTCCTTTTCCTTAGCAAAAAAAGAAACCATTTCCTGATAGGAGCCGCTGAAAAACCTTGAGACAAATCCTTTCATAAACTTGCGACTGTATTCTTCTTTATCAATTAGAGGGAAGTATTTAAATGATTTGCCTTTAGCTTCATGTCCCACGAAACCTTTCTGTTCAAGGATTCTGACAATTGTAGAAATTGTATTATAAGCCGGTTTAGGGTCAGGCATTAACTCAATAATTTCCTTTACAAATGCTTTTTCAAGCTGCCAGAGTTTCTGCATTACTTCTTCCTCTGCTTTCGTGAGTTCCTTCATAAACTAAGAATTTAGTTCAAAACTAAAGATTTAGTTTGAAGAAACAAATTTATCAACTAATATTTTAGTTTAAGCGATTGGATACGACAAAAGTCATTGTTTAAAAAAGATACTCATTGTAAATTGAACTTACATCAAAAAGGCAGAAAAATGAATCAGAAGCATCAATTTGACTTATCTCCGTTTATAGTTAACCCGGCAATGTATCAACCATTATCAGATTTTGATCCAGATTACACCGAGCAGTTAAAAGATAAAAAGCATAGCAAAAAGACCCTGGCTGAGGATATTCATGATTTGGCAAATGCCCAGGAGTTATTATGGGCTACCAAGGAGTTTAGTCTTTTGATTGTTCTTCAGGCAATGGATGCTGCCGGAAAAGATGGTACGATTAAGCATGTGATGTCAGGTATAAACCCTCAGGGTTGCGATGTTTTTAGTTTTAAAGCTCCAACGGAAGAGGAAAGGCTGCATCATTTTTTATGGAGAGCTTCTAATTATCTGCCACCGAGAGGTAAAATATCAATATTCAATAGATCCTATTATGAAGAAGTATTGGTGGTGAGAGTTCACCCTGAAATTCTTAATAAGCAATGGTTACCCAAGGACAAAGTAGGCGCTCCTTTGGAACAAATCTGGGAATCACGATATGAAGAGATCAACGAGTTTGAAAAAAGAATTACAAAAAATGGGATACAGGTAATTAAAATATTCCTCAATATTTCTAAGGAAGAACAACTAAAACGATTCCTGAAAAGATTAAGTCTGGAAGAAAAACAATGGAAGTTTTCTGCCAGTGATTATGCCGAAAGAAAATATTGGGATAATTATCAGGAGGCTTATGAAAAGATGCTAAATGCAACCAGTACAAAAGAAGCACCCTGGTATGTAATTCCTGCAAATAATAAATGGTATGCAAGAGCTGTTGTTGCAGACATCATTACACAACGGATTGATCAATTGAATCTGAATCTTCCATCTGTTTCACAAGATCAGAAAAAGAAATTAGCTGAGATCAAGAAACAGTTTGAAGAAGAATTACAAACTTACGGGAAAGAAGAGTTGGTATAGATAGTTTTTAAAAATAATTGATAACCATACCAATCCTGTAAAGCACAGCGCAAAAAAAACTGCAGCTGACCCCTGATCTTTAGCCATTCCTGCTTTTTTGCTTTGCTGAGGAATCGTTTTATCAATGGTATTCTCAATTGATGTGTTTAGTAGTTCTGTTGAAAGAACCAAACAGAACCCAAGGTTCAACCATAAAAAGTCATAAATATTACTACTGATGAGAAAGGAAATGGGAAAAAGAATCATTATGATATGTGCTTCCTGTCTAAAAGCTACCTCAGTTTTATAGCATGACTTAATGCCCTGTATAGAATATTTAAAAGCTCTAAAAAAGTGATTCATGATTTTTAATCAATTCAATAATTTGAGTTAAATAGTTTTGTTATAGAATCAAATTCAGATACTTTTTATATTTTTTATTGCCTTTCTTTTGAACTAAACCTTAGATACCAGTAGATAAAAATTATTTCTTTTCTACAAAAAAAACTTTTCCTAGTTATTATTCTTAAAATAACTGGCCAGTTTTTTTTCCATTTGGTCCTTATCCATATATTCCGGAGATAATGAAGGCTGCCCGGGGAAATTTTCCATATGCAGGGTTTGTGTTGGGAAAGCAAAATTTATCCCAAGTTCCTGTGCTAATTTTATTATCTCCAGTAATATTTCATGTCTTGCTTTTAATTCACCCGGCCAATCTGGAGAAGTAAAAAAGACATAGAACATTATATTTAAGGAGAAAGCAGCCATATCATTAAAATAGATATGATAATAATCTTTTCTTGTATCCGGATGTGTTTCCACTATCTTTCTCAAACCGTGCACAAACGTTTCTATAAGTTCAGGAGGAGTATCATAGGTCACGGCAATTTGTGTGTAAAATCGTCTGTATTGCCTCAATCCGTGGTTATCAATAGTGCTGTCAGCTAGTTTTCCGTTCGGGACATACATTACTGAGTTTCTAAATGTTCGAATCCTTGAAGACCGAAAACCAACCTCTTCCACTGTTCCATCAATTTCACCACTGGTAATCCAATGACCTATCTGAAATGGTTTGTCCACAAATATCATCAATGAACCAAAGAAATTTTTGATGGTATCCTGAGCAGCCAGGGCAAATGCCAAACCTCCAATTGAAAGTCCAGTGAGCAGCGGGATGATGTCAATATTAAGATTGTCAAGGACGAATAATGTCCCAATTAGGACGACAAATGTCTTTAGAGTCTTTCTGATTAAGGGAACTAACTGATCATCCAGACTACTTTCAGTTCTGTCTGCAACTTTTGTTAAATACAGAGCCAGTATATTAATTAATCGATAGAATACAATAGTGCCGAATAAAGGCATTGCCGAAGATAGAGCCACTACAAGGTATCTGGAGATTTCAGGACTCAGTTGAAGAACCGGAACAAAAATGGAAACTAATCCTATTACTAAAAATATACTGGCAGGCCTTGCTACTGGTAGTAAATATCCATCTGTCAAATGTTGATATCCTGACTTCTTTACAAACCTTAAAAAAAGTCTGTTGATAAGGAAGCTTAGTATCTTATGAATCAGGAAAGCCAGAAAAATTATTGTTAGCAAACCGATATACTGAAAAAAGTATATTCCAAAAATTTCCCTGGTTCCTAACTTGGGTAGTAATGTCAGAAGTTTGTCTGAACCAAACTTAAATATATCTCCATGTGCTTTTTCAATAGCCTTAATGGCAGGGTAGTCGAAAATCCATTTGTTTTTCTTTTTGACGAGCTTTATTTCTGGATAATCTTTAATTAAAATATAACTTCTGGAGTTATTTGTGCTATCATAATAATTAGGTTCATTTGGTACTTCTTCAAGGTCAATATAATAGCCTCTTCCCTCCATGATCTGTATTAGTTTAATAGCTACTTCCTTGGATTCTTTGAAGGTTAGTCTTTCATTTTCAAAAAGGATGACAGCATTCTGTATCTTATTAGAATCCCCCTGAATGTTTTCCAAATATGTTTCTAATGAAGCTTGAGGAGTACTAAGATCCTGTGCAGTAGTTTTTAAAAACGGAAAAAGAGATATAAAAAAAATGAATATAACTTTATTCATGTTATTGCTTTTTTTACAAAGGTAATTCGATTATGATTTTTAGCTTTGCTTTCTAAATTCAAAATCATGAACAACCCATTATTATCAGAATTTAATACTCCTTTCAATGTTCCACCATTTAAAGAAATCGAAGTTGATCATTTTCTTCCGGCGGTGGAAAAATATCTTGATGATACTAAAAAGGAAATAGAAGCTATTGCAAAAAGTGAGACTGAACCTTCTTTCGAAAACACTGTAGAAGCACTTGAAAATACAGGGGAAAAGCTCGGAATTGTTTCAGGAATACTTTTTAACCTAAATTCTGCTGAGACTTCTACGGAATTACAGGAAGTTGCTCAAAAAGCATCTCCTTTACTTTCTGCTTTTAATAGTGATATCAAGCAAAATGTACAACTATTTAAAAGAATTGAAAAAGTCTATAATAACAGAGAGCAATTATCTCTGGATTCTGAACAGATGATGTTACTTGAAAAAACCTATAAAAGTTTTATTAGAAGCGGTGCAGGACTTTCAAGTGAAGATAAAGCAAGATTTAAAGAAATATCTATTGAGCTTTCAAAATTAGAATTGACTTTCGGTGAAAATGTACTTGCTGAAACCAATGATTTCAAACTAGTCATTGAAGATGAAAATGATCTTAGTGGATTGCCGGAAGATGTAAAGGAAAGAGCTTTCGAAATAGGAAAAAAAACCGGTAACGAAGGTAAATGGGTTTTCACCCTTCAGGCGCCTAGTTATATTTCTTTTATGGAGTATGCAGACGATAGAAACCTGAGGGAAAAGCTTTTCAAAGCATATATGAGTAAGGCTCTAAAAGGCAATGAAAGGGATAATAGACAACTTGTCAAAAAAATAGTAAGTCTCCGTCATGAAATGGCTCAATTGTTGGGATATCCTACATATAGCCATTACGTGTTGGAAGAAAGAATGGCAGAAAAACCCGATAATGTTAAAAAATTCCTTGATGATTTATTATTAAAGTCCCTGCCTAAAGCAAAGGAAGAGATTGAGGAAATTAAAGCCTACATGAAAAGAAATGGATATGAACATGAATTACAGCGATGGGATTGGGCATATTTCTCGGAAAAACTTCGAAAAGAAAAATATGATCTTGATGATGAATTAATAAAACCCTATTTTAAACTTGAAAATGTAATCTCAGGGGTATTCAAAACAGCTGAAAAACTTTATGGCCTTACTTTTGAAAAAAATGATAATATTCCAGTTTATCATGAAGAAGTTACTGCATATGAAGTCCTAAACGAAAAAGGTGAACATACTGCTATTTTCTTTGCAGACTTCTTTCCAAGAGATGGGAAAAGACCTGGTGCCTGGATGACCTCATACAGAAGTGAAAAAATAGTAGATGGTAAAAAAGTCATTCCACATGTAAGTATAGTATGTAATTTCACCCCCAGTACCAAGAAATCACCTTCTTTGTTGAAGTTCGATGAAGTTAAAACCCTTTTTCATGAATTTGGACATGCCTTACATGGAATGCTTGCAGATACCAAATATGCTTCATTGTCTGGAACGAGCGTTTATTGGGATTTTGTAGAACTTCCGTCTCAGATTTTCGAAAACTGGTGCTTTGAGAAAGAATGTCTTGATCTGTTTGCAAGACATTATCAGACAGGTGAGCTAATCCCAAAAGAATATGTTGATAAATTAGTTGAATCTGCAAATTACCATGAGGCTTATGCGACCGTTAGACAGTTAAGCTTTGGTATGCTGGATATGGCATATCATTTTGAAGCTGATCCAAAAGATATTGATGATGTCATTTCATTCGAAACAGAGTCAATGGGAAAAACCGATCTGTTTCCTCCTGTTGAAAATACAAGTATGAGTGTTCAGTTTGGTCATATATTTGCCGGTGGATATGCATCTGGATATTACAGTTATAAATGGGCTGAAGTGTTGGATGCAGATGCTTTCGATAAATTTAAAGAAACGGGAATTTTCAATAAAGAAACTGCCCGCTCATTCAGAGATAATATATTAAGCCAGGGAGGTACTCAGAAACCTATGGATATATATGTGAAATTTAGAGGTAAGAAACCAACACCTGATGCACTATTAAAAAGAGCAGGACTTAATTAAAAGTATTCAATATCATTTTTGATCGTTAGATCATAATCCTTTAAAGATTTATTGATATCGATTATTAACGTATCCAGCTCCTTCTTAAGGTTCAGTAAACTCTTTTTTACAGGTCGTTTGCCAAACACATATTCTTTTTGGCTGGGAGCCAGTAATTTTATTCTGTATAAATCTTTGGTAATTAGCCTTTTGAGCTGAACACTTACTATAGGAAGGATACTCAATAGTTTTTCCTTTGGTACCATAAAATATTTCTCGGGGATATTGTACAATATTCCCGAGATCTCATCAAATCCTAAGTTTATTTCTCTTTCGGAATCCTGGATTAAGGATCGCAACAGACGGAAAATATATTTCATATTTCCTTTCAAATCTCTGTCTCTGGCATTTATTCTTGCCATATTGAGAAACGGTAAATGAACTTTTTTGGTCTTTTTCTCAAAATTGTACTCGCAAATACCTCGATTTATTTCCAAACCTGTGTTTTTGTAAGTTTTTGAATCTACCCAAATTGATGGAAGAATGCTTATATCACAAGTTGGTTTTTTTGTCTGAATGTAAATTCTATTTCGACTTTGGCTATCTATTTTACCATAGCTCATGGTCCTGCCAAGGATGTCGATAATTTCATTTAATAACCTTTCTACATCAACAGAAGGCTTTTCACTTTTATCCTTGAGGACAACGACCAACTCTATGTCACCCAGCAACTGAATGTGAACATCACAGTTATGCGGGCCCTGATACCTGGCATCTACATGTATATCCCGTTGTCTTAGCTTATCTGTTATAAACTCCTGAGTTTTTCTGACTTCACTAAAAAGTTTATAGGAATATGATGGGTCAATTTCATACATACTCTCCAGTGCATATTTCACTGGATCAGGGTATTCAAATTCATAAAAACTTTCGCTTAGGACAGGTTCTTTTCGGACCTCATCATAACGCCTACCTTTCAAATATTCAAGATATGTTGTGTAATCTCTACCCATTTATATAGTCGGTGAAACGTGAATTTAGTTATATTTAACTAAAAAATGAATAACAATGTGTTAAATAGCTGATAATCAATAGGTAAAATTTATATTTTAATTAAAAATTGCAGAGATATCCTGTCCGGCAAGTGAAAGAAAGAAATATATAAAAAGTAAAACTCCGATACCTGTCATTATCCGAAAAATAAATTGATATCGAAAATTTTCCTTTCTGGAATTATTCCGGATAGTTTCTAACTCATCAAAATCTGTCTGACTGTGATCCTTATATTCTCTATTACCGTAACCTTCCATAAACTCACCGTATTTCTTTTTGGTGCGCTCAAATATTTCGACTTTCTGAGAATATCTGCTTTTCATTTCATTAAATCTAATTAGTTATTACGACTTACAGTCTGATTTTTAGCAGTAATTGTTGAGATTTTGAGCCATTTATACCTAAAAATAGTAGGTATTGGAATATATGTAATCAATCCTGCAACTATTAAATAAACTAAATATTCCTCGGAGTCATTTACTAGCGAGGGAATAAAAATGATAATAATGAATATCAAAATCCATATTATTGGAGACAAAGCAAAAAATGGTACTGGCGAAATTAAATATCTGGTTTTTTGTGAAATTTGATCTTTTGATATTCTAGTTCCGGTATAAGAATCAATTTTGATCTGTAAGTCAAACTCTGCGTCTATTTCTATTTCTTTTACTTCATTTGGACTTATGTAACCGATCTTATTTCCCTGCTGAATTATTCGAAATGATCTTTTTTTATAATAACTACTTTTTTCACGCTCTAAACTTATTTTTATTTTCTTCACTTAGACTTCCTCATCAAATAATTAATACAAAGTATAACCTTTATTACTAATTTAGTGTAATAAATTCCATTATGAAGTTAATAGCCGTCACAATTATTTAAGCTGAAAAGCTACTCTTAAGCACTTCTATTTTTTTTACTACTAACAACAATTTATGAAAGTTTTTATTAGACGGTTATATATAATCTATTCATTTATTATGTCTTCTTTAAAAGGTTCCGAAAAGGAATTTACCAGCGGAAGTATTAATAAAGCTATTCTATTCCTTTCCATTCCCATGATTGCTGAAATGGTCATGGAATCACTTTTTGCAGTTGTTGATATCTTTTTTGTTTCCAAAGTGGGTGTCCGTGCAGTAGCGACAGTTGCATTAACTGAATCTGTGCTGATGATTATTTACTCAATATGTGTAGGTCTAAGTATGGCCGCAACTGCAATTGTTTCCAGGCGAATTGGGGAAAAAAATGCTGAAAGAGCAACGAATGCAGCAGTCCAGGCAATATTCGTTGGAGCTGTGGTGGGTTTAGTTCTTGGAATAGCGGGTTTTTTCTTTGCTGAGGAGATACTTAGGTTAATGGGAGGGGATGAAGCTACGATAAAAGAAGGCATCTGGTATACTAAGATCATGTTTGGCAGCAATATCAGTATAATGCTGCTATTTATAATAAATGGTGCTTTTAGAGGCGCTGGTGATGCATCGATTGCTATGAGATCTCTCTGGCTGGCAAATGGACTTAATATCATTCTAGATCCTATCTTAATTTTTGGACTGGGAACATTTATACCTGCGTTTGGCGTCGAAGGAGCTGCTATCGCCACTACAATTGGAAGGACATCTGGAGTCATCTATCAATTGTACAACTTACTCGGTCAAAAATCTGTCCTGAAAGTTGTTTGGAGTAAAATTTTGATCCGAAAAACAACTATTCTGGAAATCCTGAAAATTTCAGGTGGTGGTATGGGACAATTTCTTGTTGAATCTGCAAGCTGGATATTTTTAGTGAGACTTATGTCTATGTTTGGAGCACATGCACTCGCAGGATATACGATTGCCTTCCGGGTTATAGTATTTACCATTCTTCCCTCGTGGGGAATGGCTAATGCAGCTGCAACTCTGGTAGGTCAAAACTTAGGTGCTGGATCTCCTGAAAGAGCTGAGATTTCTGTCTGGAGAACCGCATTATGGAATATGATTTTCCTTGGAAGTATTTCAGTGTTATTTCTGATTTTTTCAGTGCCAGTAGTAAGTATTTTTAGTACTGAGGAAGAAGTACTAAAAGTTGGTGTATCTGCTCTCCAAATCATTTGTGGGGGCTATATTTTCTTCGCATATGGTATGGTAATAACACAGGCATTTAATGGGGCAGGGGATACCAAAACACCTTTGTTTATCAATATATTAGTATTTTGGATGATCCAGATTCCAATGGCATATTTAATGGCTGTATATTTCGATTGGAAGTATTACGGAGTGTTTATATCGATTGCTTTCTGCCATTCACTTCATGCTATTATCTGCATACTGCTGTTCAAAAAAGGTAAATGGAAAACAGTAAGTGTATAATCAACGAGGTAAATCAATAAGATTAAGTTCATTTTTATTTGTAATGTACAACTGAAAGTTCGATTTTTCTTCCTGGTACAACATCGATAAAGGATTATTTCCGGCGATGGGTCTTTGGGAAATCAATCTTCCATTGAGGTCATAAATAAAAATAAACTCTCCTTTTCTTTCGCCAGTGATCAGGTATTGATTATTAGATGAAATACGGTAGTATTGGATAAAAGGAATTTTCTCATCTAAATAGTCTTTTGAAAACAGGGTGTTGGCATTTTTATCTGATATAGTAAATTCATCTTCAGAACCCTGATATATAAGAAAATCCTTTGATGTCACATCTCTCAATATCTTAAATTCAGTATCAGGTGATTTCTTCAAAAGTTGCAATCTCGACAATGTGGCACCTTTCAGATTAAACGAAATCAATTGACCTGATTGAGTGATAATGGAGATAACACTCGATTCAAAATTGCTTCCTTCTTTTAAGTGAAAAGTACTAATAGTAGGTTCACGTAATTTTATAGGAAACCCAGGATACTGACGTCCTCTTCTGCTATACATATGAATCTCTCCATTTTCCAGTGCAGCAATGAATACATCAGTTCCTCCTATTCTGTAATGCTCAAATTTTGAAGAAAGTGCACTTCCAAGGTTGTTGGTATTCCATCCTTCTAATCCCTGCCCATATTTATCTGTTAATAGGACATTACCTTTTTTATCAACAAAGGAATATCGATAATTCCGGGTTTGGTTGTAATCAATCAAAGTGAACTTATCGATTTGATCAATCTTGTCCAATTTCACAGGAAATCCTTCAACATATTCACCATTTCTGTCAATAATGTGAACTTTATTTGAGGTAGTAAATAAGTATTGGAGTTTATTATTTTTATAGAAATCAACTTGTTCGATTTGTGATGTGATGGGTTCAGAAATATCTATGTTCCATAGTATTTTGAAGTCTTTATCAATTAAATAAACATTGTTGCTTGAATCCTGTAGGATTACTTCAAAAAGGTTATTGTTATGGTTTTTGACAAGGTAAGGCTTAGTAATTATTGGTGATCCAAATACAACTGAATTTTGAACTAAAGGACTCGAAAGATCTTTGCGAATATTCTTATTTTGTTCAACCAATACATTTAGATAAAAATTATTATCAACTGGATTAAGTTGTATTGCTACATTTTCCAGATTTTTAAATTCGTATTCTTTCTCTTTGAGTAAGGGTTCCCAGCCGGTATTTGAGAGTTCTAAAAAACTATTCCAAATATTAGGGACATCAATAAATATACTAAATACAGCTTCCTGATTAGCCTGATTCAAAAAATTGAGTTTTCGGATACTTTTACTCCATGTATTTTCATTTTCAATATCATTCAATATTTCTTTTAGCACAGGTAATTCCTCTGCTATTATTCCAAAATTTCTGTATGTAGTAAAGAAACAATCAGTATAGTTACCTGCAATATTACCAAGAAAAGTTTGCGGTAATTTTGAATAGGGCAGTTGTAATATTTTATAATCCCGGTACTCTTCAATAAATAGGCTATCGGACTCGGTACTAACTTTTCTTTCGCTTGATTTTAGTAGGAAATTATAAAGTTCTTCGCTATCAGAACTCTCCATAACCATATAAGGAGTTAAACTTTGACCATAAAAACCCGCCAGGACTTCTTCATCCAATAATTCAAAGAGATAATCCGGGTCAAAATCAAATTCACTTATATATTGTTCTTTTTGCCTGATATTGGTAGGGTCTATTGTTTTTTTCAAACTATTTTTCCATTCTCCGGGATTGGAAAAAGAAAAATGAATATAATATGATGTTTCATTCGATATTATTTCAGCAATATCAAACTCAGCCCCTACGATAGAACTAAAATTATCCAGATATTTATCACCATTGGAGTAAGCGAAACCGTTCAATTCAATTAAGTTATCCTTAATTTCTAAATCCAGGAACGCAGAGTTTCCGGGATCTATAGAAACTTTGTTTGATACAAAAACAGATAGTAATTCACTAAACTTTTCAAGATTCAGATAAACATTTCCTTTATCATTTTGAAGTTTTGTCAGTGAATATAATTCCGGAAATTTTTCTTTAAAGCTCAGCTGATTTTCATCTGAAATAGTCCTGATCGCATCTTCAACCAAAAAGCCTGAAAAACTTGCGATTAAATAGTTTTTGTAAATGAAAAAAGTAAATACCTTACCGTCTTGGTTGACAAGTTCATTCAAACTATAATCCAGATAGCGTCTTTCACGTTTTGAATAGCCATTCTGAATAAATGCATCCTGAATTTTCCTTACATTGCTTTGCTGTGAAATATCTGAGAGCGAAGCCACAGCCAAAAGACCCAGTTCGTCTTTCGATATAATATGAAAACTAAGCAGGACATCAGTATCATTAAAAGAATTGATGAAAGAATTATCTACACCAAGAATACTGTCAAGAGATGTAAGCGTTGTATAGGGCTCTTTTAAATTTAGGTTTTTTACTATTGGTTTTTCATTTATACCAAAAAAAGCATCACCGATTTTATCGTTTTCATATATAAAAACGGCGTTGGTAGGAATAAAAGACCATGTAGAGAGGGTTGAATTTTTAACCCAATAGTCATAAGTGAAATAAGCTGCACCTATTACGGTAATGATGGATATAAAAACGAAAAATTTCTTTACCATTTCTTTACAGCTCTAATTTATACATATCGTATTTTAAGTAACATATGATTCTCATAAAATGAGCCATAAAATAAAAAAAGCTACCGTTTGGTAGCTTTCTTTTATAAAATTCATATGTTCATCTATGATGAAAAACTTGACTTCAAATATTCTCTATTCATCATTGCAATATTGGTCAGACTGATTTCTTTTGGACATTCAGCAGAGCAGGCACCTGTATTTGTACAAGCTCCAAATCCTTCAGCATCCATCTGAGCAATCATTGATTCCACTCTTCTTTCCTTTTCTGCCTGTCCCTGAGGAAGTTTTCCAAGGTGAGCCACTTTTGCAGAGACAAAAAGCATTGCACTGGCATTCTTGCATGCTGCTACACATGCACCACAACCAATACAAGTTGCTGCGTCCATAGCTTCTGACGCTACATCCTTTGGAATCGGGATCTCATTGGCATCCGGAACACCTCCCGTATTCACTGAAATGTAACCTCCGGCCTGAATTATTCTGTCAAACGCTGATCTATCAACAACTAAATCTTTTAATATAGGAAATGCCGTTGCTCTCCATGGTTCAATTGTAATAGTATCACCATCGTTGAAACTTCTCATATGAAGCTGACAGGTAGTTGTTTGCTGTGGACCGTGAGGATGACCATTGATGTAGAGACTACACATACCACAAATTCCCTCTCTGCAATCATGATCAAAGTGTATAGGCTCTTCTCCGTTTTCTTCAAGATCTACGTTCAATTGATCTAACATCTCCAGGAATGATGAATCCTTAGAAACGTTATCCATCTTATAGGTTTTGAATTCCCCTTTACTTTTATTGTTTTTCTGTCTCCAGATTTTTAATGTTAATTTCATGTGTAACTATTTTAGTTAACTTTTCTGACTATTTGTAACTTCTTTGAGTCAGTTTTACATTTTCAAATTTTAAATCTTCTTTAATAAGTGTAGCGGCTTTGTTTTCATTATACTGCCATGCACCTACAAATGTGAAATTTTCATCATCTCGTTTTGCTTCCCCTTCAGGTGTCTGATATTCTTCCCTGAAATGACCCCCGCATGATTCCTCTCTCATTAAAGCATCATCAATCATTAATTCACCTAATTCGATGAAATCTGCAACTCTGGAAGCTTTTTCCAAGCTCATGTTTAGCTCATTACTTTCTCCGGTTACTTTCAAATCACTCCAGAATTCATCTCTTACTTCCTGAACTAGTTTTTTAGCCTTTTTCAAACCTTCTTCAGTTCTCGACATACCACAGTAGTCCCACATGATTTTTCCAAGTTTCTTATGGAAATAATCCACGGGTTTAGAACCGTTTATGTTGAGGAATTTTTCAATGTCTTCCTTTACTTTCTTTTCGGCATCTTTAAATACCTGATGATCCTCTGTCATCCTTTCATATGGTTGCTGAGCAAGGTAGTCTCCTACTGTGTAAGGAATTACAAAGTATCCGTCAGCAAGTCCCTGCATTAACGCACTTGCTCCAAGTCGGTTTGCACCATGATCGGAGAAATTAGCTTCTCCCAATGCATACAAGCCGGGAATAGTAGTCTGAAGATTGTAATCAACCCATAATCCTCCCATAGTATAATGTACAGCAGGATATATTTTCATAGGTACCTTATAAGGATCTTCTCCTGTGATTTTTTCGTAGATATCGAAAAGGTTACCATATTTTGCTGCTATGGTATCTTTTCCGTCTCTTTTAATTGCATCAGCAAAATCAAGATAAACAGCCAGACCCGTTGGTGCAACTCCTCTTCCATCATCGCATACCATTTTTGCATTCCGTGAAGCAACATCTCGAGGTACCAGGTTACCAAATGAAGGATATCTTTCCTCCAAATAATAATCTCTATCTTCTTCCGAAAGATCATTTGGAGACATTTCTCCATTTCTAATTTTTTCAGCATCAGATTCTTTTTTGGGTACCCAAACTCTACCATCATTTCTCAATGACTCAGACATTAGTGTTAGTTTCGATTGATGTTCACCTGAAACCGGAATACAAGTTGGGTGTATTTGAGTAAATGATGGATTTGCAAATAGAGCACCTTTCTTATGCGCTCTCCAGGCAGCAGTAGCATTTGAACCCATTGCATTTGTAGAAAGGAAAAATACATTTCCGTATCCACCTGTACATAACAATGTTGCGTGAGCTGCATGGGATTCTATCTCCCCTGTAACCAGGTTTCGGGTCACAATCCCTCTTGCCTTACCATCTTCGACAACCAGGTCCAACATCTCAGTTCGGGGATATAATTTTACTTTTCCATTAGCCACTTGTCTGCTTAGTGCGGAGTAAGCTCCCAATAAAAGCTGCTGACCTGTTTGGCCTTTTGCGTAAAAGGTTCGGGATACCTGAGCTCCACCGAAAGAACGGTTATCAAGTAAACCACCATATTCACGTGCAAAAGGAACACCCTGAGCAACACATTGGTCGATAATATTCACACTAACTTCTGCAAGACGGTAAACATTCGCTTCCCTTGATCTATAGTCACCTCCTTTAATG
>CAYTFO010000035.1:0-17873 GCA_964437135.1 uncultured Roseivirgaceae bacterium
GCTTTGCCGGATCTACTGCAGATGCTTTTACTCTATTAGACAGATTTGATGAGAAATTAAGTACTTACACTGGCAATTTGAAAAGAGCCGCAGTAGAACTAGCAAAAGATTGGAGAATGGATAAATACCTTCGTCAATTGGAAGCTATGATGATTGTTGCAGATAAATCAGAAATGTTGGTAATCTCAGGAACAGGAGATGTTCTGGAGCCAGACGAAGATGTTGCATCCATTGGAAGTGGGAGCCAATATGCTAAATCAGCGGCTTTAGCATTAAAAAAACATGCATCCCATTTGTCAGCACATGAAATGGTTAAAGAAGGGCTTACTATCGCAGCTGATATTTGCATATATACAAATCATAATTTTGTAATTGAGGATCTTGGGTAATGAAACGCTTTGGTAGTGTATTAGTACTACTATTGACTATCCAGTTATTGAATGCACAACGAAACCCAATTTTTCTTGGAGCCTCTTATCAAACTGGTTTTATAATACCTCATTCTGAAGAATTAGAAGATGTAGCAGGTGCTATTCCGTATGCTTTTCAAGTAAAGTATGCTAAGCTCAAAAATTCAGAGAAATCATGGTCACAATGTAATTGTTTTTCGAGGGCAGGATTTTCACTCGCATATTTTAACTATGGGAATCCGGAGGAGCTAGGAAGTTCTATCAATGCTTATTATTATGTTCAACCGTATTTTGATTACAAAGGGATATTTACATTTTCACTCGTTGGAAGTATAGGGCTTTCCTATTTAACAAAAGTTTACGATGATGTTAAAAATCCAAGAAATACTTTTTTTAGTAGTCCTTTAAGTTTTTACCTTTTGGTTGCTCCGGAGTTTGGATGGCTTATCAATGATAATCTGGAGCTTTCACTCACTATAAACTATAATCATATCTCTAATGGAGGTTCAAAGCAACCAAATAAGGGAATGAACTTTCCAACTATTTCTCTGGGAGTATCTAAAATCTTAAATTACAGTGAACCTGATAAGAGTGATTTTAAGCAGGCAGTTTTATCTAAAAAACCATCATACTACATTGGTTCATTTGGAAGTATACGTTCAGCAAATGAATCAGATACTACTACCAATCACTTAATGATCGGTATAAATGGTTTGGTTATGAAACCTTTAACGAGGATAAATGGATTAAATCTTGGTGTCGAGTTCTCCTATGATGATTCGTATACTCAAAAACTGGAAGATTCAAACCTGGAAGGTAAAGGATTGATAGGATCATTACTAGTTGGTCATCAATTCACTATGGGAAGGGTATTATTTACCCAGCAAATTGGTTATCATTTTTTAAAACCTGACGAAGTGAAAAACCAAAATATCTTTCAACGGTATTCGATTTATTATTTTCCGCTGAAAAAAATAGGCTTGGGTAGTTCACTTATAGCAAATGGACATATTGCAGACCATTTGGATGTAAGATTTCTGATTAAAATTTGACGGATATTCAATTTTGAATACCCGCTACACTAGTATTCACTCTTTTCTTCCTGAACTTCTTTTTCTTTCCTTCACCTCAAATTCGATTGTGATATCTGAAACACTAACCTTATAAACTCCAGGGTTTAAATAAAATTTTCCGTTTTCCTTTGGTTCCGCTTTATCCTCTTTTGCAAGACTTTCAATTTTATCTTCTTCTATGGATAAATCATATTTATAGTAATTCAACCCTTTTTCGGCATTGATCACTTCAGTAAATAACTCTGAATCGTCCTTCAAAATAGATATTGTTACATTCTTTTCGGAATTAGAATAGAAAGGGACTGTTAGATCAGGTTCAAAAGTATTACCCCAGGTCCACCATTTATTTCCCCATCTTTCACTAAAGTTTATATTTTCGATACTAAATACATGAATATCTTTCTCTAATACTTCACTGGAAAGCTGTTGAACTTCTTTTAAGTTAGCTTTGAAAAAGGATCTCCCATGTGTACCTAAAATAATATCATTTTCTCTTGTTTGGATAACCAGATCATGCACTGAAACAGCAGGTAGTCCACCCTGAAATGCCATATAGCTTTCTCCCTGATTCAATGATAAGTATGCACCATGATCAGTACCTATATAAATAATATTTTCATTTACTGGGTCTTCTTTTACAACATTTACGGGTTCAGCAGGCAGATTGGAGCTTATATTCTTCCATGTTTTCCCATAATCGTTACTCATGTAAACCATTGGTTCGAAATTATCCCAACGGTACCCATTTAAAGATATATAAACACGTCCCTCAGAGTGGTTTGATGCAAACACTCGACTAACCCAATAATTTTTTGGTAATTCTTCTGATATTTTAGACCAGCTCTCACCACCATCTTTTGATACATGAATTAAGCCATCGTCTGAACCAACAAAAATGAGTCCGAATCTTAGAGGAGATTCAGAGATTGTTGTGAGCGTTCCAAAACTAACATCTCCAGGCTTGCCTCCATTTGTTAAATCTCCGGATAGAGTTTTAAAAGAATCTCCTTTATTCATTGATCTGTGAAATTTATTGGATCCAAAATAGACTATGTCCTGATTATGAGAAGATAGCTGAATCGGTGCCTGCCAATTCCATCTCAATGGAGGATCACCGAGTTCGTGAGAGGGGGTAATGTATTTTCTTTCACCCGTTTCGGTATCTATTCTAAAGTAATTGCCAAACTGGTAGCCAGTATAAACTAAAGTGTTATTTCGGGTATCAACAACCACCTGCATACCATCACCACCCATTATTCTTTCATAAGGATATTTTCCCTCTGAATGCCAGCCGGTTCCAAATTCATATGTGCTGGGGCCTTTCCAAACTCCATTATCCTGCAATCCACCATATACATTGTAGGGTTCTGCCATATCAACATTTACTGTGTAAAATTGACCAACAGGTAAGCTGTTACAAATGGTCCAGTTTTCTCCATTATCATAAGATATATTCACTCCTCCATCATTGCCTAAAATGAGGTGACCTGATCTTTTAGGATCTATCCACAATGCATGATGATCAGCATGTACATTACTTTTATCAATGGATTCCCAGGTTTTACCACCATCTGATGATGCTAAAATTGGAACACCTAGAATGTAAATGTTATCCGGATTAGATTGATCTACCCGAATTTGTCCAAAATAGTAGCCATATGAAAATACAAAGGATTCAATATATCCTTCGTGAGTTTTCTTCCAGCTGTCACCATTATCCGATGAAATGTATACTTCACCTCCAATAACAGGAGTATCGAATAACATTGAGTTTGCATCTTCCAGATAAATTACCAGATCATTTGGCTTTAGTTTACCATTTTCGATGTCAGTTTTAAGATCTACTGCATTGTATTTCTGCGGGAAACCATTTCTGTTAAGAAAACTGTTGATTTCATTATTTGGTAATTTCATGAAATCTTCATTGGTCATTGCTTTCAATTTCTCTTTTGTAACCATAAATTCATCTTTTTCTTCTTCAGACTTTCTTCTATCCTGATTATCCAAAACCACATAAATCTCATTGTTGGGGCCGTAATCTAGTCCAACACGCCCCATTCCTTCTGTGTCAGGAAATTCATTTTCACCAGAAGAAATATTTGTCCAGTTTTTACCTCCATCTGTCGATCTGTATATACCTGATCCATCTCCAGCTTCAACAAAATCCCAGGCTTTTCGGTCTTTTTGCCAGGCAGCAGCTATCAATTCATTTGAATTTGACGGATTGATTGCAAGGTCAACTATACTCGTTTCGTCATTGATAAATAAAGATCTTTCCCAGTTTTCACCACCATCATTGGTAATGTAAACACCTCTTTCATTATTCTTTGAATAAAGATGTCCAAGCACACCTACTATAATATTATTTGGATCTTCAGGATTGATTATTATTCTACCAATATGATGTGAATCTGAAAGGCCTATGTGTTTCCATGTTTTTCCGTTGTCATCAGATTTGAATATTCCATACCCTGAATATGAAGACCTACTGGAATTGTTTTCTCCAGAACCAATGTAAATTATACTGTTTTTCCAGTCTACAGCGATATCTCCAATTGACATCACAATTTCATTATCAAATATTGGTTGAAAAGAGGCCCCTTCATTCTTTGTTTCCCAAAGTCCTCCGGAAGCATAAGCAACATAAAAATGTGTAGGATCATTAGGGTTGACTTCCAGATCTACTACTCTGCCACTCATTATTGTAGGACCAATGTTTTGAAAAGACAGGTTTTTTACCAAAGAACCTGCAATTAATTCATTTCTTTTCTGATATCCTTCCCATCTTTCTTCTGTTGAAGTACTATTTGGATATTGGTTTTTCTTATTCTTTTGACTGAAAGCACCAAAAGAAAATACTATTACCAGAATGGTTATGTGGATTTTTCTCACTAGATCCATAGGTTTATTAATGTTTTGATGAATGATTCGTAAATTAGAAAAAAAGAAAAGTAAGTCCAGTTTTATTTATTCAAATGGTACAAAATATATAATATGATACAAATATTTCACAACCCAAGATGTGGCAAAAGCAGAGAAGCATTGAAGATGCTTGAACAAAAAAAATTAGATTTTGAAGTAGTTGAATATTTAAAATTAGACCTAAAGCCTCAGATTCTGAAGAATATGTTATCGAAACTAAATATTAGACCCATTGAACTTGTAAGAAAGAATGAAGCAGTTTTTAAAGAAAAATTTAAGAATAAGGACTTATCGGACGAAGAATGGATAGGAGCGCTTATTGAACATCCTAAACTTATAGAAAGACCTATAATTATTGTTGGCGAGAATGCTGTTATCGCACGTCCAGCAGATAAAATGAATGAAATTTTATGAGAGCAGCACTTGTTGAAAAATTTGGACCGATTGAAAATATTCAGATTAAGGAAATTGCAAAACCTACACTTGCTGATAATGAAGTCCTTGTCTCAGTGGAATATGCCGGTGTCAATTTTCCGGATGTACTAATTTCTAAAGGTCTGTATCAGTTTAAACCGGAATTTCCTTTTTCTCCAGGAGGTGAAGTTTCAGGTACAGTTGTGGAGGTTGGAAGGGATGTTAAAAGTATAAAGGTTGGAGATAAGGTGATCGCTGCAGCAGGTTGGGGAGGCTTTTCAGAATTTGCAAAATATGAAGAAAGTAATGTCTTCGTATTACCGACAGCAATAGATACACTGGAAGCATCAATACTACTGGAGACTTATGCTACAGCCTACCATGCTTTAGTGGATAGAGCCAATATTAAAAGTAATGAGAGATTATTGGTTCTAGGTGCTGCTGGAGGTACTGGACTTGCTGCAATACAATTAGCAAAAACGATGGGTGTGGAAGTGGTAGCTTCAGCAAGTACTTCAAAAAAACTGGAACTTTGTAAAAAAAACGGAGCTGATTATGTGATCAACTACAATGAAGAAGATTTAAAAGATGAACTAAAAAAGCTGGGAGGGATTGATGTTATTTTTGATCCGGTAGGTGGCTCATTATCAGAAATGGCATTTAGAAGTCTTGTTCCTATGGGCCGTCACCTGGTGATTGGTTTTGCTTCCGGTGATATTCCTGCAATACCATGGAACCTGCCTTTATTAAAAAGCGCATCAATTGTAGGCGTATTTTGGGGTGGTTTTTGGAGGAACTTTCCGCAGATGAATAATAAAAATGTGGAGGTTTTATTAAAAATGTTAGAAGAAAAAAAAATCAATCCGGTAGTTTCAAATGTTTATACTTTAGAAGAAGTTGTGATAGCTTTAAAAGACATTGAGAATCGGACATTAGCCGGTAAGAATGTGATTAAAATAAATGGTTAGAATATTTAGTAAATATTATTTGCTGTTTTTTTTATGGTTAGTCTCAAGTTGTGATAACCCTGTTGTGGAGCCGAACCCTGTAAATAATGGTCCTTCCAGCAGTAACCTTGACCCTGAAATACCCAATTATGTTTTACTTTTAGGGAATGTTAAGGTTCGGGTAATTGACTCTGAAACCCTGGATTCTTTATCACAGGCTCAGGTATATTTTGATTGTTTCTTAAATAGACCCTTTCCCCCATATGTAGATTCTTACTTGATAAATAATAATATTCCTGGACTGATAAGTACATCAACCGGTAGTACCGGGTTTGCCAGTTTTAATCTTGATGCCTTGGTTTCAGATAGTAAGAGGGATACGATTTATTTGGTAATGACATTTGCAGTTATAAAGCAGGGTTATCGGCCTTCTTCTAAATCATTTAATTATAATATTCCATTTGAGATAAAGGAAGATACTTTAGTTTTTGAATCTCCGGAATATTTGATTGAACTTTCTTCTATCGAATAAGCTCTATTTAATGATGTTGAAAGTTAGTATCATAGTTTTCAGCTTGTTTCTTCCCGTAAAATTATTTGCTCAATATTCTTTTGTAGAATCAAGAGAAATACTAGGTGTTGATGCATCAAAATCTAATTATGGGTTGGCGATTGGTGATTTTAATAATGATGGTTTTGACGACCTTTTTATAGCAAGAAATTCTTACCAGGAATTAAATGTGCTCTATCAAAATATCAATGGTGAATATTTTGAAGATGTGAGTCACTTGCTAAAAGATGATTCAAGAAATTCTGTAACAGGCTTGTGGGTTGATATTGATAACAATGGGCATTTGGATCTTATTGTTGTAAATGCAAGGGAACGTAAAAGGATATATCTAAACTATGGAAATGGAGTATTTAAAGATTTTTCTGAAGAAAGTGGCATAAATGATCTGTCTAATCCGAAATCATTTAATGCCGGAGATTTAAATGCTGATGGTTTTGTTGATTTATTTGAAAATAACTTTCGGGATCATAATTTTCTTTATATCAATAAGGGTGATGGCAGTTTTATCAATGCGGTTGAAGGATCAGGGGCGGATAACCTTAAAAATGCTATGGGAGCTGTCATTTTTGATTATGATAATGACAATGATCTTGATATCTTTTTGACTTATGATGGCCAATCAAACGATTTGTATGAAAATGACGGAAATGCAAAATTTATAAATGTCGCAAGAAGACTTGGGCTTGATAATACTGCTTTTGGGATGGGAGTCGATGTTTCAGATATAAATTTTGATGGTTTTCATGACATTTATATTACAAACCTCAATGAGAATTTACTTTTCTGCAGCAATATGGATTCTGCATATTCTGATAAATCTTTCGAAGCAGGTATTCAAGATATGGGAATGGGTTGGGGGATAAATTTTCTAGACATTGACAATGATGGAAATAAAGAGATTTATGTAGTAAATGAATTTTCATTTTCTCCCTATGAAAACGTTCTGTACAAGAATAATAGAAATCTTAGTTTTGAAGCGATAGAAGTTGAAAATCTTGCAAGCAGGTATAATGGTTATGGGAGTGCAATATCAGATATTGATAATGATGGCCAGATGGATATACTTGTTGCGAATTACAACCATTCAGTTGAGATATTCAAGAATAATTCGGTCCTTGAAAATAATTGGATCAATATTAGACTATATCAAAAAGATAAAAATACATTTTGTATTGGTTGCAAAGTAAAAATCCGAGGTACTAATGAGGTGTACACAGATATAGTAAAGGCAGGCAATAGTTATTTAAGCCAAAGCAGTTATTCTTTGCACTTTGGTTTGGGAAATATTACAAAAGTTATTGTTGATGTAATCTGGGATGACGGAGAAATCGAGACATTTAATGATATTACTGCAAATGAGAGCTATGCAATTGTAAGAGGAGAATGGATCACTAGTTTTTCTGAGTCCAAACTAAATGAGATTTTTCCAAGTGAAGATCCTCCCGAAGATGATGTCATTCAGGATTTACAAAACACTGAAATCTATATTCAGAATCCGTTTGATGAACATCTCAGGATAAAGTTTAGTACTGCAGGTAATAAACAAATGTTCTTGTATAGTCAGGAAGGAAAGATAGTTCTAAGAAAACAAACTTTGGAATCTGATATTTACCTGAACACTTCATTTTTGGATCCAGGAGTCTATATACTTAAAACACAAGAATCTAATAGCGTCAATGTGTATAAGATTATTAAAAAATAGATGTGGAGAAATCCACATCTACTTTTTTACTGATAGATAGGAACTTCTATCAACAATATCTCTGAATTTTGTAGAGCTATAATGGACACTTTTTCAGAATTAAAAATGCCCAAACCATCTCGTTTATCAAGAACAGTATCTCCAACTTTAATACTCCCATTAATTAGAAAAATATAAAGTCCATTTTTTGGAGATTTCAGATCATATTCAACTGATTTATCAGAGCTTAAACTACTAAGTGAAAACCAGCTATTTTGATTAATCCACAGCGTATCATCACCATTTGGCGATACCACTCTTTGTATTTTATTAATCCTGTCTTCCCTGCTGAATTCTTTTTGGTCGTATCTGGGTTCAATATCTCTTTTGTCTGGAATAACCCAGATTTGAAGAAAATTAACTTTCTCAGATTTTGAATGATTATATTCCGAGTGTGTTATTCCAGTGCCAGCACTCATAATTTGTACTTCTCCGGTTTTGATTACTTTCTCATTTCCAGTACTGTCTTTATGGGCCAGACTACCGGACAAAGGAATGGATATTATTTCCATATTATCGTGTGGGTGGGTGCCAAATCCCATTCCAGGTTCAACAATATCATCATTGAGTACTCTTAATGCTCCGAAGTTCACTCTATCAGGATCATAATAGTGACCAAAACTGAAGGTGTGTTTTGAATCGAGCCACCCAAAATTTGCGGTTCCTCTCGTATTCGCTTTATGAAGTATAGTTTCCATTATTTATTTCCTTTCACTTTTTTATTTGTTTATGAAATACTATTTCGCTTAATTTTTTTCTTTTTCTTTCAGCAGTTTCTCTGGATTTTAATGGTTCATCCAGAGAATTTGGGTCTCCGAAATACCCAATTGCAACGACACAGAATGGAACATATCCGTCAGGAAGTTCAAATTTTTTTGTGATTATTTCAGGGTTAAATCCTCCCATCATATGTAATCCTATATTGAGTGTGGTGGCCTGAATGCTCATATTACCCATAGCCAGTCCCAAATCATGCATTGCAGATCTATTGAAACTGCCATTTTTATCAAAAACTTCTTTATAATAATTAACCATCAGGATAGGAGCTTCCTGAGCCCAGACTTTGTTTCCGGGCATTAATGAATCAAGAATCATCTCATATTCTGCCTCTCCTTTTTCAGCATAATGAAATAACCAGGGTTGTTCATTCATGCTTGATGCAGCCCAACATGCGGCTTCAAATAAACTTTCAAGTTCTGATGGATCTATTCGTTTATTTTGAAAGGCTCTAGGACTAAACCTTTTTAAGATTACGTCATTTAATATGGTTGTATTTTCAATTTCCATTTTATTCTTTTAATTAATAATACGTATATACATTAAATGTAGTTACATTAGAATGAAAAACTTCAGAATTATCCCATTCGTCAACCAAAATCCCTGTTCATGTGTTTTCAGTTTGTGTTGTAAACATTTTTGTACTTTTTTGATTAAGTAATTAAAAGATCTTCAAGATATGGATGACGATAGAATAATAGTAGTTGCTGAAATTCAGAGACTTTTGGGTTCAATGGATAATGAACAGTTAAATGATGTTTTAGGATTTATCCAGCATTGCCAAAATATTGATGAATTCACATGCCCAAAAGAAAAGGCTTTACATGAAATAAATGAAGCGTTAAAAACTGGCTATAATTTTTAATTAGAACTTATACATCAATTGCATTCTTGCACTCCAATTTGTTGAACTTAGTCTAAATAAATTTTCATTTTGTTGTTGTTTTAGGCCTCTCCTTATTTTGATCCAGAGATCGAAGCCTTTGAAAATCTTTTGTTTAGCAACCAGATAAACCACTTTCCCTACTCCATAATAGAATGGGAATGAACCAGCATATAAGACATCATTTTCGTACATATAGATCCTGCTTTCAAATGACCTTGAATCAATCAATGCGTATCTGAAAGTCAATTTTGTATTACCCATACTCAATTTTAGATCCTGACTGATTCCAAAGCCTGAACTTTCCTGTCCAGCAACTTTGGTTTTATTAAAATTAATAGTTGATTTAGTTTCAAACACTTTGCTCGGTTTATGAATTAAAGCAAGCAGAAATTTTGAATTTTCCGCATTTGTTACATTTATATTTTTTCCATCATTTGATGTAGAGGTCCTTTTTTCTGACTTTAGTCCTATAGTTAGTGAAGTTTTATCAGTTAATTCACCTTTATATCTAATCGATAATTCATCTCCACTTCCGGGAATATCCAGCTGGTACTTTAACCAGGGAAATTTGAAAATATCATAATAAAAAAGAATTTGATGGTTTTGATTTATGTAAAATTTTATTCCAAGATAGAGTCCGGATTCATTGGCTATTTCAGAAGATTCAGAAAGTGCATTAGCAAAAGATGAATGGTACGATTTCCCGTAATTACGATACACTAAACTAAAATCCAGTTTAGGTTTAAACGATTGAATGATACCAATAATACCGGCTTTATGAAAACCACTGTTAACCACAAATTCTCCAAACATTGTTGTATTTGATAATGTACTTTGAAAGCTTAAGCTACTGGAGAGGTTATTTTGTTCATTGATTTTAAATTGATTGTATGAGTTGAAATCAGGGGAGTGTTTTAGGTTTCTATTTAGATACATTACAGTTAAACCAATTTTAAGTTTTGGGCTTTGATTGAAATTGATCATACTGCCAAGGGATTTTTCAAGTAATGTATTTTTAGTGGCTATCTCTGATACAGTTCTGAATAACCCGGAATTATTGATAGAGATATAATTGTCAGGGTTTAACTCATTTAAACGCGCATGATTTGATAATCCTGAAAGAAAAAATGAGTAGCTGAATTTTCTTTTTGAGAGGGTTATATAGAGCCCTCTCATAAAGTTATTTTCAAGAGTAGAAGAATATGGTAGTGCTACATTTTTTGAGTTAAAAATTGTATTAACAGGTTCTACTCCTTTCCCCTGGTTGAAACCTCCACTGAGCATTAGCCCCTGACCAAATTGAATTTTATAATCACCAATAATAACATTGCTGATCGGGCCAGAGTCCGGTTTGTATTGGATAAATCCTGAATAAAAAAATATAGGTTCTTTCTTAAAAAATAGAGGCTCATAAGTATCTTTTTCAAAAGTTATTCCTAATCTAAAACCGTCATTTCTTTGGATTTTTGTTTTGAAGAGTAAATTGGAAGAGTTTCCAATGTTTGAACCATTGTTTTTTTGATTAAAACTCATTGAAGATCTTAAGAGGGAATAACCAGTTGTTTTATTTTCTTTGATTTTTATGATTTCTATGGTCTGTTTATTGACTTTGATAAATGGTAAAATCTTATCGTAGGTTGTTTTGTCTATTGAAGGTAGAATCTGGAGTTCATATACAGACATGATAGGACCATTTTGAGATCTATATTCTGATATTTCTAAAGCTTGTGCTTCACTAAGTATATTTAGTAAAATCAATTCTTTAAAATCCGTTTTGTTGATATCAAGAGGAGAATTGTATAGTTCGGTAAGCTGATCTGTATATAATTGAATGCTTTCATTATCAACATCCAGATTAGTGAGGTATTGTTCAAAATTTTGACCCAGTGACTTGTTTAAGCAGAAGAATGCAAGTATTAAAAAGCTTATTTTTTTCACTTTTAGAAGTATTTTGTGAGTGAAAAAGCATGATTATCGCTTATACTGATACTGTGTATAAAGCCGTAGTCAATGACCCATTTTGAACTTAAATTGATCCCAAATCCAAATGATATTTTTTTGTTGGTTGGAATAATACCCGATCTTAGTTCAATAAAATCCTTTAATAAATAGCTACAGCCAAATTTTATGAGATGATCATGATTAAGACTTTTTTCAATTTCACTAAGAAGAGTAAAAGAAGAAGTAACTGAATATTTCAGTCCTATCAATACGTATTCTGAAGAAAAGTATTTATTTCGGAATTTTGAAAGGGATAAACCCCTTATTTCAGTAGCAAAAATTATATTTTTTGATAATATAATTGCCCCACCGAAATCGAATAATAAGTTATTTTTATTGGAAAGGTTCTCTGCTGATAATTGATTATAATTTAATCTTATACCAAGTCCAATATTATCAAATGTATTCGAGAATGAAAGATCAAAATGTTGCTGATTGAATACCTCATCTCCTGTTCTATGAAAGCTAGCGCCAATATTGAAATGATTAAATAATACCAATGAGGACATATATCCAGTTGTTAATTCACTTAGATAAAATCGATTTATTATACCTGCAGAAATATTTGAAGTTTCCGAAAGACCCTGAACTCCAAGACCACATCCTAAGGTATTTTGTCTATTTCCCATAATGAAAATTTCACCTATTCCGGAACTATAGGCTGATGCAATGTTTTTATTAAATTGAGATATGGATATAAATGGGAATAATATAGTAAGTATAATAAATAGCAGTTTCATTAGGCTAATGTACAATTATTTAATAAATAACGTAAGGGTATTTTTATTTTTAATAGTACTTACTGGATTTAGGCTTTCATTTGGACAGAAAATCGATACTATTTTCTATGATTCAGGAGATTTAAAATCTTTTGGAATGATCGATAGTAGTGGCTATAAAGACTCAACCTGGATATATTTTTATGAGAATGATTCGGTAAGTGCGGTTCTTAACTATAAGGAGGATGAATTAGAAGGTACTCAGCAATACTTTTACCCAAATGGAAGTAAAATGATTGTTGAGTCATGGGTAAATGGGCTTCCTGAGGGGGATTCATACTCTTATTATGAAAATGGGCAAATAGAAAAAAAAGGAAAGTTTAGTGTAGGTCTGTATTCGGGAACCTGGAATTTCTATTACCAAGATGGTACTAATGAAAAAATCGGGAATTATCAGGATGGATTACCACATGGTGAATGGCAATTCTTTCATGAAAATGGAAATTTGTGGCAACAAGGAGAATTTGAAAATGGAAAAGAAACCGGTGAATGGTATTATTATAATGAGGATGGAGAAATGACTTATTCAGGTACATTTTTAAATGGAGAAGAAAACGGTCAATGGTACAAATACAACCAATCAGGAAAAAAGAAGAGGTGGAAGAATTTCAACTAGATATCAGCTTTGACATTCAGTGCAAAATTTAGTTGATTTTCAGAATTGTAGGAATATTCAAACCGAAGAACCAGATCGTAAAGCGTGACAAAATCTATTCCAAGACCAGCGCTGTATACCAATGTATTTGTTAATCTGTCATTAATCTCGTATTGAGGATAATTATTTACGTATGCTGCATCGAAGAAGAATTTTGCATAAAATGCCAGAGGTAATCTATTGAACTGCTTTATCGGCATGTAGTTACTAAGGTCTCTGACAGTACTAAATATCTTTTTTCTGAAGCTATTCTTACTCAATAAATATTGATAACCTTCAATAACATTTAGCTCAAAGCCACGAACAAATACATCATCATATCCAAGTCCATTATAAAAAAAATAGGGTTGATTTTTTGGGAAGGAACTAAATCCAATAACACTGTTTGCAAGGTAAAAACCTTTACCTAAGTCATTATATTTTGAAAACCTGAATAAGGCCGAGGAAATATTTATATCATCAAAAATACCCAATCCAATCTGGGATGCTCTTACAGAAAGATAGTATCCCGTTTTCGGGTAATTTCTGTTGTCTCTTTTATCAGTTACAAATTGGTAAGACAACCTTAGACTCTCGATTTGTTTTCTTTCACTACCCAGATAATTTGGATTAAGAGATACTATTGTATCAGAAATATTGGCATTTAGATATCCAATACTTGTAAAGTGGAATGAATAAAATGAAGGACGAAAAGAGTGAGTGACGGATCCTCCAATAACTCTTCTATTTATTTCCTTGGCTTCATTAAATTGCCGAAAATGATCTTCAGTTATATAGGGAATACTTTCTTGTTCGTTATATTGAAAATCAAAGCTAAGGCCATGTTTTTGAGTTTTTTCGATGTAGGGTAGTGTGTATTGAAGAAGTAATCGTCTTTCAAAACCAAGCTGTCCAATAAATTTTATCCTTTCTGCTCTTCCTCTAAAATTATAGTGATCTATTTTTAATCCATAATTAATCCGACTGAAATCACCACCCTCATTAAGTATCCAATCCATAAGGTTTCTGTCAGCAAGCCTTAAAATAGGTGTGGGATATATATACCAGCGTTCTTTTACATTAATTAAGATGCTTACATTTTCAGGATCAAGGTTTAATACTTCCACAGTAACTTGATCAAACAGGTTAGTATTATAGATTAGGTTTCTGTCAAGTTCAATTCTTTCATTCAGATAGGATAAATTGTAGAGTTCACCTTCTTCAATACTTAATTCTCTTAAAATTATTTCTTCCTTAGTTTTGTCATTTCCAATTACGAATATTTCGTTTACCAATACCTTTTGGTTCTTAGTTACGGTATCATTATCTAAGGTGTAAGAATACACATTGAGACTTTGAATAATTGAAATTAAAAATATTATAATTGTTACTGGCTGATCCCTCATTTAAACATTCTCCTCGCTGCTTAACTTACAAAGTTCACTAAATATGAAACGGATTCAAATCATTTTTATTTAAATAAGCCACTTTGTAATACTTTTGTATCAATGAAATGGCTTAGAAAACTCTTTATTCTTCCAATTCTTTTTTATCAGTATGTAATCTCTCCATATTTTCCGAGCAGTTGTAGATACACACCCACCTGTTCTTCCTATACCAAGGAAGCAATTCTTAAGCATGGAATATTTAAAGGTAGCTGGTTAGGTCTCAAAAGAATATCCAAATGTCATCCTTGGGGAGGAAGTGGTCATGATCCGGTCCCATAGGATTCCAACTCTTTCAGTTCTTCTGAAAATCCACTTGATAATATTGGAAAACGACACCAGGTTCGGGGATCGACATTAAAATCATCCAAATGAAAACTGGGAGCAATTCTTTCTCTTTTCCATTGATTCCTTGCCCAAAGTTTGAAAAATTTAGATATCCATATTTTAAGTTGTCTCGGATCATATTGATTTTCCAGTATGTCGTAGATCTCCTTTGGAGATTTTTTATACTTAATGGCCTGATGCTCTATTTTAACCAAAGCTTCATAGGGCATTAAATCATCTTCATCCGTCTGATTATCTTCCAAGGGCCTAAGTTCAGCAGTAGGAGTAAGATTATTTATTAATCTTAACCCCGAATGATTATACTCTTTCTCAGCATATTCGAGCCAGGATAAAATAAAATACTTATCTACCGCTGCAATGGGAGAAATGCTACCGCTCGTATCTCCATCCATAGTAGCATATCCAACATCTCCTTCACTTCTATTTGAAGTTGTAAGCAATAAGCTGTTTTTGATATTAGCCAACATCCAGATTATTGGAGACCTTGTTCTTGCCTGAATATTTTGAAGTGCAATATCATCAGTTTCCCATTCCAGTTTTCTAGACAGAGCTTTTTCAATCGTACTTGTGTATTGTTCAACCTGATTATCAATATTCCATTCATAATGCGTTGAACCAATATATTCTGCCAGGCTTTTGGCTGCATTTTTAGTTTTTTCAGAAGAATTAACAGTAGCCTGGTAGGCAGTAGTGAAAATATCTTTGACTATATCATGAGGATTTTGGTATTCATTTTGGAGACCTAATTTTTCACAGAATTGATTAATACCTAATTGCCTACATCCTTCAATCACCATTCTATAAACCATGATCGCTATCGTCCCCGAATCAGCTCCACCACTAAGAGATAAAACGAATCCAGAACTTTTACTTTTTCTCAGATAATCAAACATTGCAAGGGGGAGCGCCTGTCCAAATTCCTCGTATTTATTTTTCCAGTCCTGCTTAATACTTTTGGAAGTTGTGCCCGTTCGCTTATTGTAGTCGATCCAAAGCAAATTAAAATCTTCAAAAGATAATCTTTGATTATGACCGATCAGTTCTCCTTGCTTAGCAATTAGAATATCTCCATCATAAATCATTCTTCCTGCTTCATTTCCAAGAAGATTAGTGTACAGATAGATACAATTGAAGTCTTTTGAGCTATTTATGACCAGGTTTTCCCTGAACTCTTCTTTTCCAAAGGCAAAATGACTTGCACTTGGGTTCAATATTAAATCAATACTATTTTCAATAAGATTACAGGCAGGTCTATCCTCATGCCAGGCATCTTCACATATCTCAAACCCAACATTTAATCCATCTATTCCCAGCCAAATTGAACCTATATTTGTTTTTATTCCGTGAAATTCAATAGTTTCAATTTTATTGTATGGCCATGAGCTAAACCATCTGGGTTCGTAGTGCACTCCATCATTTGCCAGATTATGTTTAGCATAAATCCCAAGTAGTTTTTTGTTTCTTACAGTAGCTACAGTATTGTAGCATAAACCGTTAAAAATAAAAGGCAGACCTAATGTTACAGTAATACCAGATGTAAAAGGAATAAGCTCAACTAATTTTTGAAGTGCTTTTTGTGGTACCCATTCACTATGGAACATATCCTCACAACCATAACCAGTTATGCACAGCTCGGGTAAGCAGAGAATATTTACTTTATTTTCTTTTGCTGCAGAGATTGCAGACTTAATATTTTTTACATTTCCTTCCCAATCCATTGGAGTTTGATTGAGACATGCCCCCCCTAATCTAATTTCCTCACTCATTCGTAAAAAGATCTAAAGACTCTATAGTTTTTCTGGCAGCATCCTGCTCAGCTTTCTTTTTGCTAGAACCATGACCTGTTTCGTATTGTTTACCATCAATGATTAAAACTGCAGTAAATTTCCTGTATTTCTGGTCACTAAGCTCATCGATTTCAAAGCTGAGATCTTTGTTTTGTTTTTGAGCCCATTCAATAATCTTGCTTTTATAATTGGAAATCGTATTAATCAATTCATTTATATCATAGTGCGGATTGATTATTTTCTTGATGATAAAATTTTTGACGAATTTATAGCCTTTGTCCAGGTAAATTGCACCAATTAAAGCTTCAAGTGTATCCCCATAAATTGATTTTGGTGATAATGCTTTATTGTGTTGCTGATATTGAATTAAATCATTTAATCCAATTCTTCTGGATACCTGATTTAGAGATTCCCTATTTACGATTTTGGCACGTATTTCTGTCAAAAAACCCTCATCCTTGAAAGGAAATTTTGTAAAAAGGAATTCCGCAACTATCATTCCCAATACCGCGTCTCCCAAATACTCAAGTCTTTCATTTGATTCTTTGAAGCCCTGATTGTTGGTTTTAGCAATACTGCTATGAACCATTGCCAATTTATAAATAGAAAGATTATAGGGTGTGCTACCAGTTATAATGCTGATAGCCTTCGTAAATTTTTTGTCTTCGGAACTTTTAAGAAAAATTAATTTTGAGATGACTCTTTTAAGAATCCCGGGCACAACTTTACCCTTTAAATGAGCCAAATATCACAGAAGTGTTATGACCACCAAACCCAAATGTATTGCTCATTGCAATATCAACATTTCGTTTTTGAGCTTTATTGAATGTTAAATTCAATTTTGGATCAATTTCAGGGTCATCTGTGAAATGATTAATTGTTGGAGGTACTATACCTTTGGATACTGCCAGCAAACAAGCAATCGCTTCAATAGCCCCAGCTGCACCTAATAAATGTCCGGTCATTGATTTGGTTGAGCTGATATTCAGATTGAAAGCATGGTCTCCAAATACGGACTGGATTGCTTTAACTTCTCCGCTATCACCAAGAGGGGTGGATGTTCCGTGTGTGTTTATGTAGTCAACTCCAGAGGGCTCGATACCTGAATCTTCAAGTGCATTATTCATCACTAAAGTTA
>CAYTFO010000035.1:17883-19767 GCA_964437135.1 uncultured Roseivirgaceae bacterium
ATACCGTGTCCTTCAGGATGTGGGGCTGTAATATGGTAAGCATCTGCCGACATACCAGAACCCAGAATTTCTGCATATATTTTTGCCCCACGAGCTTTTGCATGTTCCAATTCCTCAACAATCAAAGCACCAGCACCTTCTCCTAATACAAATCCATCTCTGTCCTTATCGTAAGGTCTGGAAGCAGTTTCAGGTGAATCATTTCTTTCTGATAAGGCTTTCATCGCATTAAATCCACCCATTGCAGCTTCAACAACTCCCGCTTCAGAACCTCCGGAGAGAATCATATCAGCTTTACCTAATCTGATATAGGTTACAGCGTCACATAAAGCATGGTTGGAAGATGCACATGCAGAAACAGTTGCAAAATTAGGGCCTCTAAATCCATATTTAATGGAAAGTAATCCAGGGGTGATATCAGCAATCATTTTAGGAATGAAGAAAGGGTTAAATCGGGGTGTTCCATCTCCTTTTGTGAAGCTTGATACTTCATCCTGAAATGTTTTGAGTCCCCCAATACCTGAACCCCAAATTACCCCAACCCGATCTTTATTCAGCTGATCAAGATCGATTTTGGAATCCTGGATTGCTTCTTCCCCGGCCACCATAGCATATTGGGTGGCAGGATCCATTTTTCTGGCTTCTTTACGATCTAAGTAATCATTTACATCGAAGTTTTTTACTTCGCAGGCAAATTTTGTTCTGAATTTTTCAGGGTTAAAACGAGTGATAGTTGCTGCGCCACTGGTGCCTTTTTCCAGATTACTCCAGTACTCATCTTTATTGTTTCCAATAGGGGTAAGCGCACCAATACCAGTAACTACTACTCGTTTTAACTCCATAAAATATTAAATGTGATTACTTAACGTTTTCTTCCAGGTAAGAGATGGCCTGACCAACAGTAGAGATATTCTCTGCCTGATCATCAGGAATAGAAATGTTGAATTCTTTTTCGAACTCCATGATCAACTCTACAGTGTCCAAAGAGTCTGCGCCAAGATCATTTGTGAAGCTAGCTTCAGGAGTAACTTCTGATTCCTCTACTCCAAGTTTATCAATAATGATAGACGTTACCTTTTGAGCAATTTCTGACATTTTTTTACAATTTAGTTTAAAAATTCTGGTGCAAAGAAATACATTTAACGTCTAAAATCAAATAGATTTCTTTATCTAGAATTAACTTGTTTTCATTAATCTATTCAATATAATTTGTATTCTCAATGAAGAAGAACAAATTATTTGTACCGGTTTCATATGATTTTTTACTGATAGGCATAGTTTCTGCAGCAAAAGATTACAAATTGGCATGGGAGCTGAACAGAACAAAAAAATTTCATTTTATCCGTCAGGAAAATATTCATATCGAATTCAAAGACCATTCTATCATTTCAATTGGCCATTTTTTATGTGAATCAAATTTTCATAAGTATAGTCTATTGAAAAACAGACTGGAACACTCTAATGACCCTACTGTTAAATTTGTATTAAATGAACTTCAGCAATTCGATTATTTACTTAAAATTGAAAATGTACTAGATGACTTTGATATAGACTCGTTAATTTCGTCTATCAGAAATATTAATTCAATTGATTATTTAGTTAAACTGGATACTGAAAATCTTAAAAACAAGGAAAACCTATTATTCTAACATATCATGATTCAAGAGCTTACAAAAAAATCAAAAATAGTAGCCACAATTGGCCCGGCTAGTAACAATAAAGAAACTCTCACAGAGCTTATTAAAGCTGGAGCCAATGTGTTTAGGCTTAATTTTTCTCATGGAACCCATGAAGATCATAAAAAAGTAATTGAACTGATTACTGAATTAAATATTGAACTGGGTACACATATAGCTATTCTACAGGATCTACAGGGACCGAAAA
>CAYTFO010000035.1:19777-23557 GCA_964437135.1 uncultured Roseivirgaceae bacterium
TCTCAGGAGAAAAATTTGCTATAACTACAAGAGATATTGTGGAACAAAAGATATGGCCAGTACCTCTTACGAGGGGATTATTCATGATGTTAAAAAAGGGGATAATATACTGATTGATGATGGGAATATTGAGCTAATTGCTGAAGATATTATAGATGATTGTGTTTACACAAAAGTTATACATGGTGGAATACTAAAATCCAGAAAAGGGATTAATCTACCAAAGACGAAAGTTTCTGCACCTTCACTTACAGAGAAAGACAAAGAGGATCTGGAGTTTGGGTTGAAATTCGATCTTGAATGGGTTGCGCTTTCTTTTGTACGTTCCCCTGATGATATAATTAATTTAAAAGAAAAAATTAAAGCTGCTGGTAAGCACACAAAAGTTGTTGCCAAAATTGAAAAACCTGAAGCAGTTGAAAATATTGATGCAATCATAGAGGTTACTGATGCTGTAATGGTAGCAAGAGGTGACCTGGGAGTTGAAATCCCAAGTGAAGAGGTTCCAATAATTCAAAAGAAAATTGTAAGGAAATGTAATATTGCATCAAAACCGGTGATCATAGCGACACAAATGATGGAGAGCATGATCGAAAACCCTCGTCCAACACGAGCAGAATCAAATGATATTGCAAATGCTGTTATGGATGGAGCAGATGCATTGATGCTTTCCGCTGAATCTGCTTCAGGTAAATTTCCAGTACTTGCAGTTAGAAAAATGTCTCAGACTATAGCAGCTGTAGAGGGACAGGTATCCTCCATATACAATAAATACTGGGAGAAAGATGAGGATTCTGCTACTCACATGAACGACTTGCTAATTAGAAATGCGATCAGGTTATGTGAATCAGTAAATGCTAAAGCAATAGTTGGGATGACCAAATCTGGATATACTGCATACAGGGTTGCAATGCATAGACCAAAATCAGGCATCTACATGTTTACTAATCAAAAACACCTGTTACGTCAAATGAACTTAGCCTGGGGTGTCACAGGGTTTTACTATGATAAAACCGAAGGAATAGATGACACTATTAAGCATATAGAAGAGATCCTGGTGGAAGAAGGATTACTGGAGAAAGGTGATAAAGTAGTGACTACAGCATCAATGCCATCGCATTGGACAGGTCATACTAATATGATGAAAATTACGGAAATTGATTAAGCTTATTCTCTGGAATAGGGTTTCACTATAACTACCTCTTCTTTTTCAACAATGACTTTTCCGGGGGGTAAACCTTTACCCTTCCGGATATATTTTCTAGGAGTTACAATGACAGGGCATAGAGAGTCCTGTTTCCTTTTTGAATTGGATGCAGCAAGACTTGCAGCATATTCAATTGTATCTGTTGGGACCTTTTCATTTCTGTTCTTGACAATAATCACATGAGAACCGGCTACATCTCTGGCATGCAGCCATATATCATCTTTTTTAGAATATTTTAAAGTCAATTCATCATTATCCCGCGCATTTTTCCCAACCCGTATTTCATATTGATTATGATAAAAAACTTTGTATGGTTTTCGTTGATTTTCTTTTTCATTTATCTGCTGTTTCTCTTTAGTTAGTTTATTTAGGTCACTAAATTTTGTGATACTTTCAATTAAATCAATCTCTTTATTTAGCAGAGAAATAATCTTTTCTTTATTAAATATATTTTTCTCAATGTTTTGAATTTCTGTTTTCTCATTTTTGCCTTTTTTATAGTATTGTTCAGCATTTTTTTGAGGTGATAAATCAGGATTTAGTTTTATCTCAATCCTTTTATTAGTGTAGAAATCATCTAGTTCAACAAATCTTGTATTCCTTTTAATTGTATGAAGATTAGCCATTATTAGGTTTGCAATTTCTTCATAACTTTTTCTTTCATTTATAGTATTCAGTTTATACTTAGATTTTGAAATATAATTTTTTGCTTTCTTCATTTCTTTATTGATATCTCTTATCAATACAGATTTTCTTTTATTCAACACATCTCTGTTGATTTTCTCAAAGTAAAGCTTATTGGAAAGCTCAATTAAGTCATTTGATTGAAAACAAAGGTTTTGATTTTCTTTATATGAAATTTTTATTGATGTAGGTTCTCTATCTGAAATACCCAGATTTAGTTGATCAAACATTTCAAAAAAAGACTTTACTATTTTTTTCTTTTCGTGAATATCAATGTCATCGTATGCATATTTTTCACGAAGAAATACTAATGAGTTTTCCGTTATTATTTTTTCAAGTATTGGTAATTGGTCATCTTCAATTTCATTAAGGTTTACATTCTTCTGAAGATCTTTCAGTTTTATTGAAAGATCATTTTTTAGTTTGCTCTTAAACAGTAGGTTTTCGTTTTCTGTAATACAAATGATGTTTGACCGATTTCCGTGAAGCTTGAAAAGAATAAGATCTCCATTTGATAATATCAGAAAGAAAGAACGATCTAAATATACAGACTCAACAGCAACAATTTTTTGATTTATTATCCTTTCAAAAAGATCAACGCTGTTTTTTCGGGCTCTATGAAAATCCTTTTTAAATGAAATTAGATTTATTTCATTGTCAAGACTCGCTTTAATATAAAAGTCTTCCTTATCAGCTAAAAGTAAACCTAAAATTAACTCATCCTTTTGTTGGCTAAATGATTCAACAATCACCGCATTCTTTAAAATAGAGTTAAGCTGCTTGCTAAGTCTTTTTAGAAATGGATAAGTGTGAAACATTAATCAATATTGACTTTAAGACCGTCCCATGCCAGTTCAATATTATCGGGAAGTTCTTTTTCTACCTCCATATGTTTACCAAGTTTGTGACTAATGTGGGTAAAGTATGTTTTTTCAGCACCAATTTTATTAGCTATGTCCACAGCTTCGCTAAGTGTAAAATGACTAATATGTTCAGTTTTTTGTAAAGCATTCAATACCAGCACTTTACTACCTTTAATTTTTTCTGTTTCGTTCTCATCAATGTGATTTGCATCAGTGATATATGTAAAGTCATTTATTCTAAATCCAAAAACAGGTAATTTGTAGTGCATTACTTCAATTGGAATTATTTGTTGATTTTGAATAAAGAAAGGTTCATTGGTTATTTCATTGGTAATGACACGAGGTACACCAGGATATTTTTTATCCGCAAATACATATTCAAATTCTTGTCTCAATTGACTAATTACATTCTTTCTAGCATAAATAGGCATATCTGATTTTTGTCTGAAATTAAAGCTTCTGATATCGTCCATTCCTGCGGTATGATCTTTATGCTCATGTGTAAATAAAACCGCATCCAGTCTTTTAATCCTGGCTGATAGCATTTGCTGCCTAAAATCAGGACCTGTATCGATTACCAGACTAAGCTCATTAGTTTGTATGTGAATAGAACTTCTAAGCCTTTTATCTCTATAATCAATACTCCCACAGACATCACAATCACATGCGATAACCGGTACACCCTGTGAAGTTCCTGTGCCTAGAAAAGTTACCTTCAAAATTTAAATTCTGTTTGATTGAGATCTTTTAGAAGCTTCTGATTTTTTTCACTTAATTGTGAAGTATCAAGTTCAATCGATTTAAGTATTTCCAACAGGCTATTGATTTTGCCATCCAGAGAAAAATACTTATTCACTATTGCAATTTTCGTATCATTCAGAATGCAATACCCTGATTGAAAATTGCCTTTTTCATATCTCAGGGTATAATCAGTTTCAGAAAATAGATCCTCTAATCTGTGAAGAAAATGATTTGTGTATTTGACACTCATTAAGCATTTATGTATTTATTTACCATAGTTACCAT
>CAYTFO010000035.1:23567-24046 GCA_964437135.1 uncultured Roseivirgaceae bacterium
AGTTACCATATCATCGTAATTAAGTGGTTTCGGCAAATAGTCATTAATACCGAGGTCATGAAAATCTTCAAGTGATAGGTTTCTTGCATTTCCAGTGATTGCAATTATAGGAATCTTGCTGATGGTATCATCAGCATGATCTCTTATTTTCTGTGCACATTCAACACCGTCCATTACGGGCATATTCAGATCGAGAAGAAGCAAATCATATTGGTCAGTATCCAGTTTTTCCAATACCTGAGCACCATTTTTAACAGAAATAATGTCATAGTTCTGCATTGTGAGTATTCTTTTTGTTAGGTTTTGTATGACTGAGCTATCTTCAGCTACCAGTATTTTCTTACTCATTTTATTGGGCTCTAATTATTAATTAAGTTTTTATAACTCCTTTTAAATTCTTCAAATGATTGCTTCAACTTCTTCATTTCACGTTGAAGTTTCTCAAATTTATTTTGTTTTAATGTATTTTCAACATTCTT
>CAYTFO010000036.1:0-23890 GCA_964437135.1 uncultured Roseivirgaceae bacterium
AATTTATGATACGTCCTGTTGGTGCTCCGACTTTTAGTGAGGCACTTCGCATGGGTGCAGAAGTATTCCATAATCTCAAAAAAATTATAAAAGATAAAGGATTAAGTACTGCAGTTGGAGATGAAGGTGGTTTTGCCCCGAATTTTTCAGGTGGAACAGAAGAAGCTTTAGATAGTGTTATTGCAGCCATTGAAAAAGCAGGATATAAACCTGGTGATGACATTACAATTGCTATGGATTGTGCATCTTCTGAATTTTTCGAAGATGGTAAATACAATTACAAGAAGTTTGAAGGGGAAGCTGGTAAAGTAAGAAGTTGTGAAGAACAGGTAGAATACCTCGCTGAATTAATCGAAAAATACCCAATTGATTCTATTGAGGATGGATGTGATGAAAATGACTGGGAAGGATGGAAACTATTAACTGAAAAAATTGGAGATAAATGTCAGCTTGTAGGTGATGATTTATTGGTAACAAATGTGGATTTCCTTTCAAGAGCTATAAAAGAAAAATGTGGTAACTCAATACTTATCAAAGTAAATCAGATCGGTACATTATCTGAGACGATTGCTGCGATAGAGATGGCACATAAAGCTGGTTGGACTGCTGTTGTATCGCATAGGTCTGGTGAAACAGAAGATACTACAATAGCTGATATTGCGGTTGCCTTAAATACTGGTCAGATAAAAACAGGGTCTATGTCGAGATCTGATAGAATGGCAAAATATAATCAACTTTTAAGAATTGAGGAGGATTTAGAAGAGTCTGCATTTTACCCTCAGAAGAAATAAAACTCAACAAAGCCGAATATTTATTCGGCTTTTTTTATTTTTATGATATGAAAAAACAATTCATGAACAGGATTCCAAGTTTGTTGAAGAATTTCTATGTTATTACAGGGCTTGTATTTCTTACCTGGATGTTAGTATTTGATTCTAATAATTACATTACGCAAATAAAACTATCCAGTAAACAGAAGAACCTCGAAGAGACCAAAGAATACTATTTAACAAAGATTGAAGAAGTCAGAAAGGATAGAGAAGCGCTACTTTCAAATGAAAAGATGTTAGAAAAAATAGCCCGAGAGAAATATTATATGAAACGGGAAAAAGAGGATGTATTTGTAATTGTAAATGAGTAGTCTCCTCTTCAAATGAAATATAAACTTAGTATTGTACTTCTTCTTTTTTTATCCATTTCTGCATTTTCTCAGAATAATCAAGGTGATTTTTTAGAAAGAGTTTATTTCGGAGGTGGCTTTGGTTTGAGTGGGGGTAGCGGGTTTTTCAACGTAAGTGCCTCACCTTTAATTGGGTATAAGATTACTCCGCGCCTTTCTGCAGGAGCAAGTGTTATAATCCAATACAGTCAATATACAAATTTCAATCTCAACTTGCTGAATTACGGTGGAAGCTTATTTACACGATATATTATTTTTAGAAATATTTTTGCAACGCTCGAATACGAATATTTAACTTTTGAATATCCAACTAATAGTTCTTTTTCAGAGACTTCAAGGGAAGGTTTCTCAAGTTTGTTTTTAGGAGGAGGGTTTGTTCAACCACTATCAAGGAATGCGAGTTTTTCGATAATTGCATTATATAATTTGCTTTATGATCAAAACAGAACAAATAGCCCATACCAAAGTCCGTTTGTTATTCGCGCAGGATTTAATGTGGGATTTTAAGTTCAACATTATACTCTTTCCCAACTCTAATTAAGTCTTCAATTACTGGATCCAGCAACGGAATTCCGTTTCTAATTCTTTCTTCAGTAATTTCTCTTTCAGGATCTCCCGGAATAATCACACGCTTTTCAGATTTAATCGTCTCAGAACTTCTGAATCTTGATATCCAATTATCCATATGGTTCTTAAATTCTTCAGCCGGTCGAAATGCATCAACTCGCATAGCTCCAAAGAAATGACCGATTCCTTCCCCAACAGGATTTGGATCAGGCTCAAGAAACGCTACAAATGGAGGAACCCAGGGTCCATAATTTGCACCTGATAATACAGCAGAAAAGATATCAACAATACTACCTAAAATATATCCTTTATGCGATCCATGTTCCTTATCTCCACCTAAAGGAAGCAAAGAACCGCCTTTTTTAACCCCATTTGCATCAGTTGTCACATTTCCCTCATTATCCTGAATCCAGCCATAAGGCGCATCTTCTCCCTTTCTTTGAAGTATTTCCAATTTTCCATTTGCTGCGGTTGTAGTGGCCATATCAGCAACAAAAGGTGGTTCATTTTGAGTGGGAATAGCAACTGATATTGGATTTGTTCCAAGCAACCTCTCTTTCGAAAACGTTGGTGAGACCAAAGGGCTGGCGTTTGTAAGTGAAATACCAATACAATCATGATCAAGAGCCATCATTGAATGATACCCTGCAATTCCATAATGATTAGAATTACGAACTGATACCCATCCTGTGCCATATTTTTTTGCCTTTTCGATAGCCAATTTCATGGATTTTGGTCCAACTACTAATCCCAATCCCGAATCACCATCAACAACTGCTGTACTAGGCGTTTCATGGACTGTTTTTATATTTGGTTTGGGGTTTATTCTGTTTTTTTGATATAATCGAACATAACCTGAGAGTCTGGCAACGCCATGTGAATCAACGCCTCTTAGATCAGCAGACAGTAAAACTTTTGTTGCAAGTTCAGCTTCGTCTTCAGGACAACCTAATTTTAAGAAAACAGACTTTGCAAATTCAAATAGTTTTTCGTATTGAAATTTCATGAATTATAAGATTTAAAAAAGAAAGTTATGACTCGATATCTGAGGTCTGACTAATAGCATGTATTGTTTTCAAGAGTACTCCCTCTTTCAAAGCATAAGCTGAAACCCTAACCTTTTTTATATCAAGGCCGTCAATTATAAACTTAACTAAAATACAGGCCACAACGATCATATCAACTCTCATTTCAATCATACCGGGAATCAACAGTCTTTCTTTTTTATTATTTGAAACTATCTTTTGGTAAATGCTTTCAAAAGACTGCAGATCAAATGGTAGTTCAGTCAATTGATCATTTTTTGGAATTTCATTTTCCTCTCTGTAAATATCACTTAAAGTATCAAATGTGCCACTGCTACCAATTAGAGTTTTAGGTAAATGCTTTGCACACTCATCAAATAATTCTGTTAAAGATTGGAATAGAAATTTTTCAAGATTGTTTATTTCATCTATTGTTATGGGATCATTTTTATGAAACCGTTCAATCATCCTTTGACCACCAATTTCAAAACTGTTTTTCCAGTATTCTCTTTTATTATCAGCAATTATAAATTCTATACTTCCACCACCAATATCCATTATTAATGCTTTTTCATCACCAATATCAAGGGCGTTTTTCACTCCATAATGAATATATTCAGCTTCTTCTATACCTGAAATTATTTTGGTTTCGATACCGGTCTTTACTTTGATATCATCTACCAAATCTTTCCCATTTATTGCATTTCTGATAGCTGAGGTAGCAGTAGCGTAAATGCTATCTACTTTATGTTTTTTGATCTCAATGTCGAAATCAGTCACAGCATTTATTGCTCTTTCATAAGCCTCATCAGTAATCTTGCCATGCAGGATCCCATTTTTTCCAATTTTCACAGCAACTTTTTCCCTGTAAATAGTTGAAAAATGGTTTTTGCTTTCTACATCTACTATCAATAGATGGAAAGTATTTGTACCCATATCAATTACTGCTACTTTCATGGTTTTTAAAAACTGTGGCAATTTATAACAGTAGAAGGTAAGTACCTAATTTGTTTAATGAGTAAGTATGTAATCATTTATAATACTAACATTTATCAATTCACATTCTAATTTTTATTAGAATAATAGGTTCTATATTTGAGTTATTAGTATAACGATTCAACTTATGAAAAACGATAAGCCAAAAACCGCTTCATTTATCAAACCAGTATCAGAAAAAATAATTGAGCTGCAGGAAAAAAATGAAAGAGCTCTTGAAGGTGGAGGAAGTAAAAGAATTGAAAAGCAACATGAAAAGGGAAAATTAACAGCTCGGGAAAGAATTGATTTACTATTAGACCCTGACTCATTTCAGGAAATAGGCAAAATGGTTGTTCATCGTTCTCATGATTTTGGTTTGGATGAACAAAGAATTCTTGGTGACGGAGTAATTACAGGCTATGGAACAATTGATGGAAGACTAGTATATGTTTTTAGTCAGGATTTTACAGTTTTTGGCGGTTCTCTTTCAGAAACACATGCCGAGAAAATTGTAAAAATCATGGATATGGCAATGAAAAATGGAGCGCCTGTTATTGGTTTAAATGATTCAGGTGGTGCCAGAATCCAGGAAGGGGTTGTTTCGTTAGGTGGATATGCTGACATTTTCTACAGAAATGTCAGAAGTTCAGGAGTAATTCCTCAATTATCTGCAATAATGGGTCCATGTGCAGGTGGGGCGGTTTACTCACCAGCTCTTACAGACTTCATATTTATGGTTGAAAAAACAAGTTATATGTTTGTTACAGGTCCGAATGTTGTAAAAACAGTAACACAGGAAGAAGTAACATCTGAAGAACTAGGGGGAGCAAAAACACATGCCATTAAGAGTGGAGTGACTCATTTTACATCACCAAATGAAGCTGTATGTATTCAGGACATTAAGAGATTATTAAGCTATATCCCTTCCAATTGCGAAGAAGAACCGCCAAGATTACCTTATGAGCTGGGTGATGAAACAAGACCTCAGCTTGATAAAATACTTCCTGATAACCCAAATCAACCTTATGAAATGAGGGATGTTATTAATGAAGTTGTAGATAAGGATTCGTTTTTTGAAGTTCAAAAAGATTATGCAGAAAGTATTTTAGTAGGCTTTGCAAGACTTGCAGGTAGAAGCATAGGAATAGTTGCAAATCAACCAATGAGTTTTGCAGGTGTGTTAGGGATAAGATCATCTAAGAAAGGTGCAAGATTTGTGAGATTCTGTGACGCATTTAATATTCCATTACTGGTTTTGGTTGATGTACCCGGCTTTTTACCTGGTACGGATCAGGAATGGGGAGGTATTATTAGTCAGGGAGCAAAATTATTATATGCTTTTAGTGAAGCAACTGTTCCAAGAATCTCAGTAATTACCAGAAAAGCTTATGGTGGTGCATATGATGTGATGAATTCAAAGCATATAGGAGCTGATATGAATTACTCCTGGCCAACTGGGGAAATTGCAGTTATGGGTGCTCAAGGAGCATCAGAGATTATTTTTAGAAAGGAGATAGGAAGTTCTGATGATCCATATAAAATGCACCAGGAAAAAATAGATGAATATACAGATAAGTTTGCAAACCCATATCATGCTGCCGGAAGAGGGTTTATTGATGAAGTCATTATGCCTTCTAATACAAGGAAGAAATTAATTTCAGCTTTTGAAATGACTGAAAACAAAGTTGATTCTCTACCTAAGAAAAAACACGGAAATATTCCTCTTTGATGATTAACCAGAAAGTGACTATCGTAACTGCAGCGAGCAGGGGGATAGGAGCGGCTATTTGCAGACTTTTAGCTAAAAACGGGCATAAACTGATCATTATGTCTAGATCTGACGATATATACCCTTTAGCTGATGAGTTAAGTGCAAGACCCATACAGGGATCAATCACTGATCATAAATCAATGGATAAATTGGTTGAATTTGCAATGGGTAAATATGGAAGGATTGATTCTGTTGTTTTTAACACCGGTCATGCACAGAAAGGTAATCTTCTTGAAATATCAGATAAGGAATGGGAAGATGGTTTTGAACTATTATTATTATCGTTTGTTAAATTGATGAAAAAAATAGCTCCGGTAATGAAGAAACAGAAATCCGGGAGTATAGTGTCAATATCGACTTTTGCATCTAAAGAACCCTCCCTTAGTTTTCCTGTTTCTTCAGTTGTAAGATCAGCTTTATTGAGCTTTACCAAGCTGGCAGCAGAGGAGCTGGGTTCATATAATATAAGAGTAAATTCGGTGTTACCAGGATATATAGATACATATCCTGCAGGCGAGGATATTATAAATGATATTCCGTTATTACAACAAGGGGAACCTAAAGATGTAGCTGAGTTGGTAAATTTCTTAATTTCTGATTCAAGTGCTTACATAACAGGTCAAAATATTTTACTAGATGGTGGATTAAATAAATCAATTTAATATGGATACTAAAAGTGAAAAGTTTTTATATAAATATCTCAATAATGCATCTCCGACAGGATTTGAAGCAGAAGGACAAAAAATATGGCTGGATTATATAAAACCATATATTGACGAGTATATTTCAGATACTTATGGAACTGTTGTTGGGGTTGTCAATCCGTATGCTGATTACAAGGTAGTAATCGAAGCACATGCAGATGAAATATCCTGGTTTGTAAACTACATAAACGAAAAGGGATATATCTATGTAACAAGAAACGGAGGTTCAGATCATCAGATAGCTCCTTCAAAAAGAGTCAATATACATGGCGAGAAGGGTATGGTGAAGGGTATATTTGGATGGCCTGCAATACATGTCAGAAAAGAGAAAGAAGAATCTCCTACTCTAAAAAATATATTTATTGATGTCGGCGCTTCAACAGCTGATGAAGTTCAGGAAATGGGTATCCATGTTGGTACTGTAATAACTTTCGAGGACGAATTAATTGAGCTTAACAACAAATATCTGGTTGGTAGAGCACTCGATAATAGAGTTGGAGGGTTTATGATTGCTGAAGTACTAAGAAAACTTCATGAATCTAAAACAAAGCTACCATTTGGATTATATGTGGTAAACTCTGTTCAGGAAGAGATTGGATTGAGAGGGGCAGAAATGATTTCTAGACGAATTAAGCCAAATGTTGCAATAGTTACTGATGTGACACATGATACAAATGCTCCAATGTATGAAAAGATTGTATCGGGAGATGTTTCTTTGGGAAAAGGCCCCACTATCACTACAGGACCTGCAGTACAAAACAATCTGAGAAATCTTATAATTAAAACGGCAGAGGAAAAGAAAATTCCATTTCAAAGACTTGCTGCTTCAAGATTTACCGGAACTGATACTGATGCATTTGCTTATTCTTCTGATGGTGTAGCTTCTGCTTTAATTTCTTTGCCATTAAAATATATGCATACAACTGTTGAAATGATTGCAAAAGAGGATTTAGAAAATGTAATAAGTCTTATTTTTGAAACCCTGCAGAAAATCGATTCAGGTCAGGATTTCAGATATATCAAATAGAAGTATCGTTAAGATTAAGAACAGTATGTTATATACTGATCACATTGGTAGGGCAGTAGAAGTTGAAAAACCTAAAACGGCAGTATCATTAGTGCCTTCAATTACGGAGTTGTTAATTGACCTGGGAGTAGATGTTATCGGCAGAACTAAATTTTGTATTCATCCCAAACAAACAGTTGATGATATACCAATAATTGGAGGCACAAAAAACTTTCATTTCAATAAAATATTAAAGCTGAATCCTGATATTATTATTGGCAATAAGGAGGAAAACTATGAGAAGGGTATAAAAACTTTAGAAGAGAGCTTTGCAACTTGGATAAGTGACATCATTACAATTTCTGACGCTCTTAAGCTTGTTGAAGATCTTGGAGTTATTTTCGATAAGCAAAATTTATCTCATTTGCTAAAGCAAAAGTTGGAACAGAAGTATGCGCAATTAAAAGATACTTTAAGCGGATCGGCACTTTACTTGATTTGGAAAGACCCTTTGATTGCTGTTGGTAAAGAAACTTACATAGATTCATTCCTTAATTTAATAGGTTATGAAAATGTTATCAACAGAACCAGGTATCCATCAATTTCTCCAGAAGAAATTCGAGATTTAAATCCTGCACAGATATTACTTAGCTCAGAACCTTATCCATTTAAAGAAAAAGATTTGAACTTCTTTGAGAGGACTTTTCCCAGAAGCCAGGTAAAACTAGTAGAGGGTGAGTTGTACTCCTGGTATGGAACAAGATTATTGAATCTATAGATATTTAATTTATAGATATTTAATTGTTGCCCCTACTTTTTTTAATTCATTCCAGAATCCCGGATATGATTTATTTACTACATCCGGATTATTTATAATTATTGGCATTTTAACTCCCAATGGAGCAAAAGACATAGCCATTCTGTGATCTTCATAAGTATCGATAGCCTCAATTTTTGATGGGAGGGAACCTGGATGTAAATTCCATACTCCATTATCTTCAATCAGTTTTGCATTTAGCTTAAGCAGCTCATTTTTCATAGCCTGTACGCGATCGGTTTCTTTTATTTTCAAGCTTTCCAGTCCTGTCATTTTAAGTTGAATTCCATTTACAGCAGCAGAGACCATAACTGTTTGTGCCAAATCAGGACAAGCCTTGAAATCCAATTCTAATTTTGATTTGGTAATATCATTGCTTTTTATCAGAGTATTATTCTCTTCATAGAAAGTAGAAACTCCCATTTTACTCATAATTGTAGCAATAGCTGAGTCTCCCTGGAAGCTGTTTTTTCTCAGGCCTCTGAGTGATATCTCAGAATTTATCGCAATGGAAACAAGGGAATACCAGTAGCTGGTACCCGACCAATCACTTTCAATTTCATAATAGCCTTCTGAATATTCCTGCTTTTCTACTTCAATAATATTTTCATTCCAAACTGATTCCACACCGAACTTTTTCATTAGTTCTAAAGTCATCCGTATGTAAGGCTTAGAAAAAACTTCACTTGTAAATTCAATTTTTAATCCTTGTGGAAGTTTTGGTGCGATCATAAGTAAAGCAGAAATGTATTGGCTGGAAATATTTCCAGGTATTTTTAAAGAGTCTGCTTTTTGATGTTCTATTTTGTTAATTCTTAATGGTGGAAAACCTTCTTTATCAATATAAGAGATATCAGCACCAAGTTTATTTAACGAATCAACTAATACTCCAATTGGTCTTTCTTTCATGCGCGCTGATCCTGTAATCACTTTATTTTTCGCGCTCAGAGAAAGATAGGCCGTGCAAAATCGCATAGTTGTACCAGCATCTAAAACATCCCAGACCTCTGGTCTGTTATTAAGGAGTGATTGCATGGTCTGGGTATCTCTTGCATCAGATAAGTTTGAAAGTTCAATAGGATTATTTGATAATGCTTTTATTATCAATGCCCGATTACTCTCACTTTTAGAAGATGAAAGTGCAACTTCAGATTTAATAGAATTTAGGGGAAATGAAATTTCTATTTGTTTCACAATTAATTAAAAATGAGGTTCGTTACAACTTGAAAGCAATATAAAGTGTCTTAATAAGTATTATGTCAATAATGAAATCCATAACAACAATATTTCTAAGTGTATTAGTAGGTTTATTTACGGTTTTATTTGTTTCACCCAATAAAATTGTCAAGGTTAAATCAATTAAAACTCAAAAGAAAACCAAACCAGCAGAGAAAGAGGGATTATTTATATAATTCTTTATAGAAAAATACCGCTTTTTCAAGTTCACCTTTTGTGACAGGCTGATCAAAGATACAATCTCCAATTCCTTGTAAAAGAGAGAAGCTAATATTACTATTAATATTTTTTTTGTCTTGTTTCATTAAAGAAATAAAATCAGATAGATTCGGAAACGAAACAGATCGATATAAGTTTTTGATATTACCAGCAATATCTAATAGCTCAACTTCAAGGATTAACCCTTTTTGATTAGAAATATGTGATTCCAAAATCATACCTGCTGCGACACATTCACCATGTGTAATTGGGTTTCCTCTGGTGATATTCCAGCTTTCTATAGCGTGACCTGTTGTATGACCAAAATTAAGAATTTTTCTCAGCCCATTTTCCTTAGGATCTTTATTTACAATTTCACCTTTTAACTCAACTGACTTTTCAATTACGTAATTAAGGTCAGTAGTTTTATTTGGATTAACTGTTTTTGATTCTTCCCAATACTTTTTATCAGAAATTAGTCCATGTTTCAGGACCTCTGCCCAACCTGATATTTTTTCATTAGCAGGAAGTGAATTCAAAAAAACATCTGAAATAATTACATATTCTGGGTTTTTAAATAATCCGATATGGTTTTTTAATCCCATAAAATCTATGCCAAGTTTACCACCAACACTAGCATCAACCATTGAGAGTAGAGTAGTTGGTATATTAACAAACCGGATACCTCTTTTATAAGTAGCAGCAGTAAATCCTCCCATATCACCAATTACTCCACCACCTAAATTTATTAGCAAAGAATTTCGGGTTAGATTATTCTTAGTCATATCCTCCCATATCATTGCACAGGTATCAATGTTTTTATTAGATTCTCCGGAAAGGATTTGTGAATATGAAAATTCACCTATTTGGTCTATGATGGGCAAACAATATTTCTCTGTATTCTCATCAATCAGAAAGTGAATTTTGTCAGGACTTAATTCTTGTAAAACTCTATCTAAAGTACTGCCAACATCATTTGTAATGAGAACATTATCAGGTAAATTATTCATGAAAACATCAAGTTAATTTATAGTGTTAAGCAATACTATATTGAATTTTTCAAAAGACTATCTTTGCAAACTTAATTTACCCACAAATGACACAAGTTGAATTAATGAATTTTGAAGATACTCATATTGCATTTGAAGCAAAGAGTGACGAAGAATTGAAGAAAACTCATTTTGTTTTTTCAATGATGAGTAGTCCTTTACTGGTCAAAATTGGAACTGCTTTAATTTCATTTTCTCTAAAACTTAAACTACCAGTCAAAGGTCTGATAAAGAAAACTCTATTTTATCAGTTTTGTGGAGGTGAATCAATTCATGATTGTACTAAAACAATAGAGCATTTAGGAGAATACAATGTCAAAACAATTCTGGATTATTCCGCTGAGGGACAAGAGGAGGAATCAAGTTTTGATCACACAATGAATGAGGCATTAAAGGTCATTGAATTTGCAGAGTCGAATAAAGATATTCCATTTTGTGTTGTTAAGCTTACCGGCTTAGGTTCAAGAAAATTAATGACTAAAGTACAGTCAAAATCTAAGCTTACAGAAAAGGAGGAAGCCTCATTTAATAAATTTAAAGAAAGAGTCCATAAAATAGCAGAAGCTGCGTATAGGTCGAATCTTAAATTCATGATTGATGCTGAAGAAACCTGGATTCAGGAAGTAGTGGATAGGGTTTGTTATGATTTAATGTTAGAGTTTAACAAGAAAAAACCAGTTGTTTACAATACTTACCAGTTTTACAGACATGCAGCACTTGAGGATATGAAAAAAGCATATGAGGAAGTGACCGGGAAAGGTTGTTACTTTGCAGCAAAATTTGTCCGGGGTGCTTATATGGAAAAAGAGCGTGACAGAGCTGAGGAAAACGGATATCAGGATCCTATCCAGGTGGATAAAAATGCGACAGACAGAGATTATGATTTAGCCCAGGAATTTGCCATTGAAAACATAGATAAGTATTCAATTTGTTCCGGTACACATAATGAAAACTCTAATGCGAAATTAGCAGCAATGATGCTGGAAAAAGGAATCTCCCCTGATGATGAAAGAGTTTACTTTTCTCAACTGCTCGGAATGAGTGATAATATCTCTTTTAAGTTATCAAAAGAGGGATTTAATGTGGCCAAATACGTCCCATATGGCCCTGTTGATAAAGTTCTTCCTTATTTATTTAGAAGAGCTGAAGAAAACACATCCATTGCAGGTCAGACTGGTCGGGAATTTTCATTAGTCAAAAAAGAAGTCAAAAGAAGAAGATCCATAAAATAAAAGCTATATAATAAAAACATGATATACAGCGAACAGGAATTACAAAGAAGAAATGAACGTAAGGAGCTATTGGAAATGGGAATCGACCCATATCCTGCTGATAAATTTGATGTTAATGTTACAATAAAAGATATACTAGAAAATTACGAAAGAAGAAAAACTGATTACAAGGATATTTCTATCGCGGGGAGATTAATGAGCCGCAGAATAATGGGTTCGGCTTCTTTTGCAGAATTGCAGGATAGTACTGGACGGATGCAAATATATCTTAGAAGAGATGATATTTGTCCAGATGAGGATAAATCTCTTTACAATACCATTTTTAAGAAAAAAATGGATATAGGGGACATAATCGGAATAAAAGGTTATGTTTTCACTACTCAGGTTGGGGAGATTTCAATTCATGTCACAGAGCTCAAATTGCTGACAAAATCACTCAAGCCTTTACCAATAGTCAAGGAGAAAGAAGATGAGGAGGGCAATAAAAAAACGTATGATGCTTTTAGTGATGCAGAGCAAAGATATAGACAGCGTTATGTTGATCTAATTGTAAATCCTAATGTTCGCGAGGTATTCAAGCAAAGGACTGAACTGATGAATACAATGCGGGATTACCTTAATGATAAAGGTTATTTGGAAGTTGAGACACCAATTCTTCAGCCATTATATGGGGGTGCTGCAGCTCGTCCATTCAAAACACATCATAATACTCTGGATATGACCTTATATCTCAGAATAGCAAATGAATTGTATCTCAAAAGGTTAATTGTAGGAGGTTTTGATGGAGTGTATGAATTCTCGAAAGATTTTAGAAATGAAGGAATGTCAAGATTTCATAATCCCGAGTTTACTCAAATTGAGCTTTATGTAGCCTACAAAGATTATGAGTGGATGATGAATCTTGTAGAGGAAATGGTTGAAAAGATTGCGTTGAATCTTCATGGAAAAACAGAAGTTGTGGTTGGAGATCATACTATCAATTTTAAGAGACCGTGGAAACGTTTTACTATGTTTGAAGCAATCGAACATTTTACTAAAATTGATATTTCTCAGATGGACGAGAAGGCTTTAAGAGAAGTATGTAAGAAGCTGAATGTAGAAGTTGATGACTCAATGGGAAAAGGTAAATTAATTGACGAAATTTTTGGGGAGAAGTGTGAGCCGCATTTGATTCAACCAACATTTATTACAGACTACCCGGTCGAGATGTCGCCATTAGCAAAAAAGCATAGAAGTAAAGAAGGATTGGTTGAGAGATTTGAAGCAATTTGTAATGGTAAAGAAATATGTAATGCATTTTCTGAGTTGAATGATCCGGTTGATCAAAGGAAAAGATTTGAAGAGCAGGTTGAGTTAGGCAAGAGAGGTGATGATGAAGCGATGACACTGGATGAAGATTTTCTCAGAGCATTAGAGTATGGTATGCCACCGACAGCAGGACTTGGAATTGGTATTGATAGATTGACAATGATTATGACCAATCAGCCTTCTATCCAGGATGTATTGTTTTTCCCTCAAATGAGACCTGAAAGAAAAGCTAAATTCGCTTCGGAAGCTGATTACAAAGAATTGGGGATAAATGAGCAATACATTCCAATACTTCAGAAGCTGGGTTTTGTCACTATCGATAAACTTCTTGAAGCGAATCCGAACAAGCTACATAACGATCTATGTGGAATGAGAAAAAAAATGAAGCTCAATGATGTAAAAAATCCAACAAAAGAAGAGGTTGAGAGTTGGCTAAATAAAGAATAATCAAAACCGAAAATCCTATGAAATATTTCACTTTTATTATTGCAGGACTATTGTTAATTGTATCCTGCTCCGGGCCCAAATCTGAAAATCAGGATGCAAGCTCCGAAGAGTCTTCAAGTACCATTGAGAAAAACCTAGTTGGTGAGGAAGTTTCCTATTCAACTGACTCGGTTACAATGAAAGGGTATATTGCTTACGATCAAAATGCGGAAAGACAAATGCCTGGAGTACTTATTATTCATGAATGGTGGGGACACAATGAGTATGTAAGAGAGAGAGCGGACATGCTGGCCGATATGGGCTATGTAGCTCTCGCAGTTGATATGTATGGCGATGGCAAACAGGCTGGACATCCTGGCGATGCTCAGAAGTTTGCGATGAGTGTTATGGGGAATTTGGATGTAGCAAAAGCCAGATTTGATCAGGCACTTGTTGCATTAAAAGCAAATCCAAAAGTGGATCCAAATAATATAGCTGCTATCGGCTACTGTTTTGGTGGAAGTGTTGCGTTGACTATGGCAAATGCTGGATATGATCTTGAAGCAGTTGCTGCATTTCATTCAGGACTTCAGCTTCCGGTTATGCCAAATGAGAATTTAAGTGCAAAAGTGTTGGTTTGTAATGGTGCTGATGATCCGTTTATTCCTCAAGAGCAGGAAGATGCTTTTATTGCAGCGATGGATTCAGCAGGCGTTGATTATAAATATATCGAATATGAAGGTGCTGTCCATGCTTTTACCAGCAAAGGAGCTGATAAGCTGGGTCAGAAATTTGAACTTCCGCTTGCTTATAATGCTGATGCTGATAGTGCATCATGGGAAGAGCTAAAAATTTTATTTGAGGGTACTTTATGGAACTAATAAGGGGGGGGTTACCTCCTTTTTATATTTTAAAGTATTCTCTTACTGACTTTTGCCAAATAGCATAGCCTTTCTTATTCATATGCAGTTCATCAGATAAAAATAAATCTTTTAGATTATCTGAATTCGAGAGCATTGGAGTAAATATATCTATGAAATTGACTCCTTTATTAGTTTTTAATGATTTGTAAATCAATTCATTAGATTCTTTTATTTTATCGATCATGTGCATTCGGCTGGGACTTGGCTTTATCGAAATGCCATGTATTTCTGCATTTGGAAATTTTCCTTCTATTTTTTCTTTCAGTTTAAAAAAACCATTTGCAATTTCTTTTGGAGAAAGGCCGTGACTAAGATCATTGTCACCGCCATATAGAATGACTTTTTCCGGATGAACATTTTCGAATAATTCGGAGAAGTAATTATTAAGCCATTCGAATGAGGAACCACCAAAACCGAGGTTTAAAATATTAAGTGGGGATAGATCTTTTTGAATATTTACCCATAGTCGTATTGAAGAACTACCATAAAAAATGATCAAATTATCTTTGTTTACATGTTTCTCAATTCTCCTATGCAATCTCTTTATATCACTTTCAAACATTATTTAAGATTTTTTGCTCTTTTAACATATTCAATAAAATTAGATTGAATTGTTTCTGCTACATTTTTAAACTCAGCATGATCGGGTGTTGGGCTTAAATAATCATTTAGGTCAATGGGTGAATTAATAAAGCATTTGAAGATATTATTTCTGGCTCTTTTATCAAAGTTAGCAACTGAAATGGGTACCAGTAAGGGGCGTGGGTTTATCTGTGAGGCAAGTCTGAATACACCAGTTTTAAATGGTCCGGGAGACTCATCAGTAGAGAAGCTTGTACCCTCCGGACTTATTAATAGATTTATCTTATTTTCAATTTTTTTTCGGGCAATTTTAAAAAACTCATCGCTCTTGGATTTTTTGAGTCTATCATCTAATTCCGAATCTGCTGATTCAGGTGTGTAAACATTGATATGACCTAATTTGTCGTAATAATCCTGATGTCCAAATTCCGCTCCTTTTCCTATTCTCACTACTCTTATTCCAGGATCTCCATATTTTTTATATAGAATAAAACTACTTATAAAATGGGAGTCTAATGTCACTTGAAAGTTATTAGGAAGAGTATTGAAAGGGTGATTTTTTAAGTGATTATAGATGAAAATATGACCTGATTCATTGGGTAAATTATCCCAGCCTTCAATCAGAAAATCTGTATTATTAAACGCCTTTATGAAATTTTCAGAGCATTTTCGTCGATTAAATGCCTTTGAATGGTTGGAGTATGCAACATTTTTATAAGTTTCTAGGAGGCCCTCATATAATAGATGTTCATTTTTGAATTCTTTTAGATTGTCCAGGCAAAGCGATGAAAGGATTCTTTCCTGATGATCCTTAGAATTATGAAGTTCGTGCAATACATCCATTCCAATTTTTGATGTTTGGATATTAGTCAATAAATGAGGGACACCATGAAGTTTGGAATCGAGTTTGAGTTTAGCTGAATTTTGCTTTATCAAATTTTTTACTGCCGCGAATTCATGGTCCTTAAAAAGCCCAACATATCTGAATCGGATATTTTGCAGGTTATTGGAAAGTAGCCACAAAAGCTTTTGATAGAATATAAAAGTTAATCTTGGCTTTCCAATTATACAGTTAAATATCAGACTCTGATCAATGACAAGTATCTGTGTTTTTTCTTTAACTATAGCCAAATAGTTGTTTTTTAGCTTTAAAAGACCTTTCCAGCTGATAACAAAGCCAGAAGTGGAAATAGATCTGAATATATGCTTTGGACTATTTTCATTACTCGAATAAATCAGATCAACCCAACCCTGTTCCAGTATGATCAGGCTATCTTTCATAAGGTTAGCATCAGAAATCCTACTACCTGGTTCTAACTCTAATCGTTTTGTATATTTGGAAAGTGACTTAATGGTTTTGTCTTTAAAAAACGCTAAAAATGGCGCTCTTCTTAGATAATCAAAGTTATTTTGGGGATGAGAGGGTGTCGTCAAATAGTTTTCATCCAGACCGGTTTCTGAATTTCTTCTTATCAGATATTTGTTAGCATGAGACGCATAAAAGTTCAAAGTATTATTGAAAATAGCAATTGAACCCTTAAGAATAAAGCTAAAAAATTCTGTTGCTTTCTCCGGATTCCTTTTACAAACAGATATTATTTCAAAAATATCCCATTCTAGAACTTCAGTATTATTTTGGGCTGACTTTACGGTTGTAGCATATCTAAATGGTTCATTTAATCCACTCCAGCCTATTGGTGTGAATGGTTTATTTGTTTTTCCAAGCTTGAATATTTCTTTTTCAGTTTCAGAATAGATTTCAAACTCAATCCGGCCGGACTTCAGTAAATAGAGCTTTTCTGCTTTGTAAAACTGTTCAACGATTGATTTTCCTTCAGAATATAATATGCTTTTATATTCTAAGTCATTTAGTACCGATGGAATTGTAATAGACAAGATGGTATTGATTTATTTTCATCTCATCATTCAGGGTTGTTGTATTGTGCAATCTATCAAAAAGAGATTAATTACTGCTTATTAATCTGACGAAACTACAAGTGCAATATTGGTTTTATCTGTGGAAACTGCCATTCTTGTTACACCATCTAGGTTAAATAATGACAGATCAAATGCTTCTTCCCATGATTTACTTTTTTTGATATCGAATTTGTAAAGTTTAGAACCATATCCCATTAGCAGAGTGTTTTTATCTAACCAACAGAAGTCTTCTGAACCTTCAATACCAATAGTCAAAAACCTTGTTTTCTCATTATTAGGGTTATGAAGCATGATTTTATTTCCAGCGCTATCTTTTTGTATAAAGGCTAATTCATCACGATCTACAGAGAAATTTAATGACCTTCCAATATTTTTGAACATTGGAATTACTTCATTATTCTTGATTTTATAAAGGTTGTTTTCATCTTCTTCCAAAACAAAAACATATAACTCATTCTCATTCCTCCAGATATGATATCCAACTTTCAGTTCCGGGTTAACTTTTTCTGGTTGACCCTGTCCAAAAGGGTATTTCCAAAGCAGTTGCTGTCCATTTTGCTCCAAAATTATACATGAAAAGTAATCAGTATCAGGAGTTTGCAAAGGAGAGTATTCACTACCTTCTGAATTTGATAAAATAAAACTTGATTTACTTTCAATGTCATATTTAACCACATCAGTCTGACCATTTCTGTTACTTGAAAAAAGCACTGATTTTTCATTCAATAGAAATGAAGGTTGATTATCATAACCCTCATTATTTGAAATATTTATAGGGTTAGATAACTTAAATTCCTGATCTGAGAAATCAAGGTTAAATAAGTAAACTTCAGTATTGCTTTGAGCCTGACTTACGTTAAAAATTAACGAGCATAACAGTATCATCAGAAAATTAGGTTTCATCAGATGAAATTAATCAAATTATGCTAAACCAACTATTTCACCTTTTTCATTGATATCTATGAACTCAGCAGCCGGAACCTCCGGTAATCCGGGCATACGCATGATTTTCCCTGTTAATGGAATAAGAAATCCTGCTCCTGAAGCAATTTCAATTTTTCTTACATGAAGCACAAATCCGTCTGGGGCTCCTTTAAGTCTTGCATTGTCAGAAAATGAGCTTTGCGTTTTGGCTATGCAAACAGGAAGGTTATTCAATCCTAATTTATCTATTTTGACCAAATCGTCTTTTGCCTCCTGGGTAAACTCTACTGCATAAGCTCTGTAAACTTCTTTTGCAACCAGCTCGATTTTCTCTTTAGGTGATTGATCCCAGCTATATATAGGATGTATATTGGTATTTACATTCTCAGATTCTTCTATTACATCTTTTGCTAAATCTATGGCTCCAGATCCGCCTTTTTCCCAAGATTCACAAACAGAAAATCTAACCTTTTCTTTGTCGCATAATCTTTTCACTATTTCAATCTCCTCTTCTTCGTCGCTGGTAAACTTATTGACAGTCACTACAACTGGAACGTTGAATTTTTTAAGGTTTTCAATATGTCTTTTGAGGTTTGGTAGTCCTAATTCCACTGCAGATTTATTAGGAAGACTTAAATCCTCTTTTTTCACACCACCATGAAATTTTAAAGCTTTGATAGTTGCAATCAAAACAGCACATTTAGGATTAAGATTACCTAGTGCACATTTTATGTCAAAATATTTCTCTGCACCAAGATCTGCACCAAACCCTGCTTCTGTTACCACATATTCACTGAGGCTCATGGCAGTTTGAGTTGCAATGAGTGAATTCGTCCCATGAGCAATATTTGCAAAAGGTCCACCGTGAACAATAGCCGGGTTACCTTCCAGCGTCTGAACAAGGTTGGGTTTAAGAGCATCCTTTAAAAGTACAGTCATAGCTCCATGAGCATTGAAATCTTTTGCAAAAACAGGCTCGCCATCAAATTTGTCTCCAACATAAATATTCCCAATTCTTTCTTTCAAATCATGTATATCCCTGGCTAAGCAAAGAATTGCCATAATCTCCGAAGCAGCAGTAATATCGAAACCAGATTCTCTCAAAAATCCACCAGATTTTCCGTCTAAACCTGTTATGATATGTCTCAAAGATCTGTCATTCATGTCCATCACCCATTTCCATTTAACAGTCCTCGGGTCAAGTCCTACATTCCTGTTTTTACTCTGGATGTTATTATCTATTAAAGCAGAAAGAAGATTGTTGGCTTTCTCAATAGCTGAAAAGTCGCCGTTAAAGTGAAGGTTGATGTCAGCCATCGGTATAATCTGAGCGTAACCACCTCCAGTAGCTCCACCTTTCATACCAAATACGGGCCCGAGAGAAGGTTCTCTTAAAACCACTGTAGATCTTTTATTAAGTTTATTCAAAGCGTCAGAAAGCCCAATAGAAACTGTAGTTTTTCCCTCTCCGGCTGGTGTTGGAGTAATTGCTGTCACTAAAACCAGATTGGATTTCTCTGCTTTTTTCAAGTCTATGAAATCAAGCGGAACTTTCGCTTTCTGATGACCGTAATGCTCCAGTCGAGTGGAGGGAATGTTGAGTTTTTCAGCAATTTCATTGATATGTTTCGGGGTTATTGATTGAGAAATCTCTAAATCAGGATTAGTTTGGGTATTAGTCATGTTATTTTATTTGATACTAAATCTAAAGACTGAAAAGGTTTGTATTAATGATGATTGTCATTTTGTAAATTAATAATTTGCGCTGCATGCAGCGTATTTACTTTCAAATTTTTAAATTTGATAGTTCAACATTACCCAAATTATGGAAGCTTACGTATCCGCATTGAATTATGCCATCCCTTTTTTCATAGGTTTGATCCTTATTGAGGTTGTCGCAGCATATCTTATGAAAAGAGATGTAATCAGAGGTATTGATACTTTAGCCAGTTTGAGTTCAGGGCTGACAAATGTTATTAAGGATGTACTTGGTCTGACATTCATCATTATTTCATATAGTTGGATGGTTGATAAGTTTGCTCTGATAGAAATTAAATCTACCTGGTTAGTTTATATAATTGCTTTCCTAGGCTTAGATTTCGCCGGATATTGGGTACATCGTATTTCACATAAAGTAAATTATTTCTGGAACCATCACATAGTCCATCATAGTAGTGAGGAGTACAATCTTGGTTGCGCATTGAGACAATCAATCTCCACCTTGTTTTCAATCACTTTCATTTTTATGATTCCTACTGCTTTGCTTGGGGTTCCAGCAGAAGTTATAGCTATTGTAAGCCCTTTGCATCTTTTTGCACAATACTGGTATCATACCAGACTCATTGGTAAAATGGGGATACTTGAAAAAATTATCGTTACTCCTTCTCACCATAGAGTTCATCATGCTATAAATGTTGAATACCTGGATAAAAACTTATCTCAAATTTTTATTTTTTGGGATAAAATTTTTGGGACTTTCCAGGAAGAACTGGACGATGTACCTTGTGTATATGGCGTGAAAAGACCAATTCGTTCATGGAATCCGTTTATTATTAATTTTATCCACCTATGGCAAATTATCAAAGATAGCTTCAGAGCTGGATCATGGAGAGACAAGATAAGAGTTTGGTATATGCCGACTGGCTGGAGGCCGGTTGATGTAGCTGAAAAATATCCGGTGGAATCAATAGAAGACGTTTATGCTTACAAAAAGTTTGATACTAACCCTACATCAGGTTTACAGATTTGGAGCTGGATTCAGTTTATTTTCACATTTATATCAATGATGTACCTGTTCAATAATCTTGCAGAAATAGGGTTTGTTTTTGCAGTAGCTTATGGGGCTTTTTTATATCTATCAATATTTTCATACACAATGCTGATGGATAATAATAAGTATGCATGGTTAATAGAAATGAGTAAATCAGCTATTGGTTTAGGTGTTATTTACTTCACAGGGGATTGGTTTGGACTTAATAATTTTGTCGAGGGAGGTAGTTACCTTGTAGCATCATACTATATTATTTCTGCAGCTATCTCTACTTATTTTTCAATGAAGTTGTCTGAAAAAGATACGGAACTTCAGGTTGCCTGATAATCAAAAGAAGTCATTAAAATTCTTTCTTCTTTCAAGTTTCAAGTCCTGCAGCAATGAGGATTTTGGACGTATTGTTAGACCGAACTGCTGAAATCTTCCAAATGGAGTCCAGTTAAATCTTAATGACCAGCAATGAAGGTCTCTTGTTATACCCAAAGAGGTAGTCGTAAACTGCTGAGCTTTTAAATCAAATCCTGATCTTACATTAATTTTTGTTTTAGGCGTTATGCTCAGATCACCCCCAAATGATAATGTCTGATTTATTTGTGCATCCTGTAAACCTCTTTGGGATCTGGTGATATTGTAGTTTACATTTAAACTCCAGGGAATATTAAAGTCAACATATTGATCTGGGTTGTTATTGATCATGGCAATTTCACCCGGAGTTCCTTCAAGGCTTTCATAATTTGTTGGGTCCTGATTTGCTAGTGGGTCGGCAGCGTTGGCAAATCGCTGATTAGGGTTATTGTTCTCCTCTCTTTTTCCGTTTTTATTTTTAGGTCGTAAATTCAGGGTTACGTTTGTTGAGAGGTTTGAGAGCCTTCCTATCCCATTCCCGGAATTCCATGAGTAGATATCCACTCGCTGGTCAACTACCCTTCTTGAACCATCTGGATTTTCTGTTTCAGAGATCAGGATATAAGTATAGGGATCTATACTTCCTGAGACCTGAACACTGATCATTCTTTCAAAAAAGCTTGTCCTTGTTGAAAAACTGATATTACTAAGGTTAAATGAATCTACAGCAAAATTATATCCGCTGCTCAATGAAAGGTTATCAAAGATTTTAATTTTCTTGGTTCCCAGGCCTGTTGTATCGTTCTTATCGGCAACCTTTACTTCTAAATTATTTTGTAAACTGAATCCTAGCGTTTTACTCTCAAAACCGGAAGGTGACCCATATGCAAAACCCTGATATTTAGAAACTCTTGTTGTTCTTCCAGTACTATCAACCTGTACATCCTGATAAACACCCCTTGAAGGATCTCCAAAATCCGGATTGTAGGAGAATGAAACTGAAGGAGTTAGCACATGTCGTATAGCTTTTATTTTCCCATTTCCAGGAACGAAATAGGTACCGTAAACCACTGTATTCATGGATGCACCGGATCGCCATGAACCAGCTCTTGAAAATCCCTGAACAGTATCGACTCTAACTGTTTGACTTTCTTCAAGGTAAGTGTACTGAAGTTCTCTTGGATACCAGACTTCCTGATAGTTGAAACTTGGGTTTAAAGTAAAATTCTTAAGAAGTGATATACTGGTATTGATAGGGATCTGATGTCTTCCACCTAGTTGTGATCTGGCAAGAATTTGATCCCAATTGTCAAGGTTAAATAATAAGGTATCGTCTGACTGGACTTCATTTTCAACTTCGAATTGTGAAAATGTGCCCGGATTTCTATTTGTTAATTCGTTTTTTGCTACAAAATTATAACTCATGTTTAATTTGGATAGAAATGAATTATTGGATTTTGTGAGTGACTTTAAAGGATATATTCTATTCATATTCAAAGTCATTTCAGGTAAACTCAGTGTTACTTCCTTGGTTTGGACATTTTGATTATGTCTTGCATTCAAACTCATGTTAAATGGAGTGCCGGCAAATCTTTGAGTATAGGATATATTTGAAGTAAACCTTGAGCTTATGTTTTGTTGAAAATCCTGATTGACAAGGTTGTTATTGTTATTGTAGGAGCTACTACCTGCTGTAACCGAGGCACTAAAACTACTATTACCTCTGGTCTGAGGTGAATGATTCCACCGTACCCAGAAATCACGACTGTCAAGAGAGGTCTCTGCAGGATCGTCAGAGGCATTCCTTAAGTAGCTGACATTCATTGTACCTCTGAACTTATATCGTACAAAATAATTAGAATTGAGATTTACAGCAGAACTTCCTTTTGAATACAGATCTCCTGTCAGTCTTAGATCTACAAAATCATTGATGGCCCAGTAATATCCACCATCTCTAATGAAGAATCCCCTTCGTCTCTCTTCACCAAAAGTAGGGAAGATTATTCCACTTGTTTTTCTTTTAGGTTGCGGAAACATTCCAAAAGGAAACCATAGTGGTGTTTGTAATTCTCTAAAACGAAGATTAAATGGACCGGATACAACCTGGTTTCCAGGAATCACTTTGAGTTTTTGGGATTCGATAAAGAAATGAGGATGTGCAAGGTTACAGGTGGTATATCTTGCTCCTCGGATAAACATCTCATCTTTTTCATTTTTTTTCACATCATCACCATGCATAAATGCACCATCCTGCTCGGTGATTACACCTTTGATTATGGCTCTTTTGGTATTGAAATTATAAACTATATGATCTGTCTCATATACATCTTCATTTTCTGCAAAAACTGGTTTGCCCACTTTTCTGCCTGAGGTATCCGTACCATACGTCGAAGTAATCATCCGGTTCTGCCAGTTTACAGTTGTATTTTCAGCTTCAAGAGTGATATTTCCATAATCGATATGAGAGTCACCATAAAGAATAAGATTTTGGCTTGTTAAATCGAAAAATATTGAATCCCGGGAATTATAGTTAATAGTAGTTTCAATATCCCCTTTTTTAGCTTTTCGACTTACAGAATCAATTTTTCTGGTGAGAGAGTCTGATAAAGCAGGGGGTATAGTATCAGCTGAGAATGCAGGATTGACTCCTATAATAGAATCTGCCCGTATAGTTTTGAAATCACCTGTCGGGTTGATCCGTAAAGAATCTTCTTGTGCATACAGAAAATTAAGAATACAAATGAAAAATAAACCAGCTAGATACCTACTCAATCCCTCACGAGGTTTTAAATTCAAATAAAATTTTACAATTTTGCGTAAAATTATCGTTTTTGCTATATACAACAACCTTATTAGCGTGAGAAATATTGCGATACCATTAGGAATTTCTTTTATCCTGATTTTTGCATCT
>CAYTFO010000037.1:0-4290 GCA_964437135.1 uncultured Roseivirgaceae bacterium
TTTTGAAGAATCTTTGTGACAATGATAATTCTGTCATTGCTTTAAGGTTTAATAGAAATTATGGTAAATCAGCAGCATTAAATACCGGTTTTAAGCATTCTGGAGGTGATGTAGTGATTACAATGGATGCTGATATGCAGGACAGTCCCGATGAAATACCCGAACTTTATAAACTAATTAGTGAGGGTACTTATCAATTAGTATCAGGTTGGAAGAAAAAGCGTCACGATCCAATATCTAAGACTATACCTTCTAAATTCTTTAATTATATAACTCGTTTAGTTTCGGGTATAAAACTCCATGATTTTAATTGTGGTCTAAAAGCATATGATGGACAAGTTGTAAAAAGTATTGACCTTTATGGGGAAATGCATAGATATATTCCATTACTTGCTAAATGGGCTGGTTTTAAAAACATAGGAGAAAAAGTTGTTGTTCACCGTGCAAGAAAATACGGTGTTACAAAATTTGGATGGGAGCGATACTTAAATGGGTTTTTAGATTTAATCTCAGTATCATTCGTAACAAGATTCAGAAAAAACCCTATGCATTTCTTTGGGCTGCTGGGTACTCTTTCTTTTTTGGCTGGATTTTTTATTACTATTTATGTAATTGGAGATAAATTATATAATCAATATAATAACCTACCGGTAAGAGATGTCGTAGATCAACCTTTGTTTTTTCTTGCTTTAGTTGCATTGGTAGTCGGAGTACAGCTGTTTTTATCTGGTTTTCTGGCAGAAATGATAATTCAAAACAGTCCAAACAAAATAGATTACGTTATTTCCGAAGAGCTTAATGTCAATTAAACCTGATTATTCTTTTGTAATACCTGTTTATAACAGGCCCCAGGAGATTAAGGAATTGCTTCAAACATTTAGAAAGCTTGAAGGTGATTTTCATTTTGAAATTATCATCGTTGAAGATGGTTCATCGCTAAACTGTAAACAAATAGTTGATGAAAATAGGGGTGAATTAAATATTATCTATCATCAAAAAGCAAACAGTGGACCGGGACCATCAAGAAATGAAGGTGCTAAACTGGCGACTGGTGATTGGCTTATTTTTCTAGATTCTGATGTTCTATTACCACATCAATATTTGAATTCTGTTACGGATTTTTTGAATTCAAATAAGAATTTAAAAGCATTTGGAGGGCCTGATAAGTCCCACTTTTCTTTCACTTCCATTCAAAAATCCATAGACTTTTCAATGACTTCATTTTTCACAACAGGCGGAATTCGGGGATCTAAGAAGTCAGTTGAAAAATTTAAGCCAAGAAGTTTTAATCTTGGAATTCAGAAAGATGCTTTCATTAAACTAAAAGGGTTTTCGAATCTGAGATTTGGAGAGGATATTGATTTTAGTTTACGTGTTGAAGAAGCGGGGATGAAAACTGCACTAATTGAAGGGGCGTTTGTCTATCATAAGCGAAGAAGTAACTTTAAACAGTTTTATCGTCAGGTTTTTAATTCAGGAATTGCCAGAATAGTCTTAAATACACTTCATCCGGGAAGTTTGAAGATTGTCCATACTTTTCCAACACTTTTTGTTCTTGGAAATATTGTTTTTTTATTGATGTGTATGTTAACCCGTAATTATGTGCTTCTTTTACTGCTGTTGACTTTTCCAATGATATTCTTTCTCGACTCAATAAGAATATACAGAAATTTAAAGGTGGCCTTTTTAGCAATTATCGCATCTTATACTCAATTGTTTGGATATGGGTTAGGATTCTTAAAGGCTTTCCTCGATAGGTATATTTTTCGTAAATCTTTGAAATATGCTTATCTGGAAAATTTCTATGATTAGTTTTTGGATGCTACAAAAAGGATTTCATTCTCATTTATGGCATATTTTTTAAGAGATTCCTCAGAAAGAGAGGAAACATAATTAGAATCCACACTAAAACCGACATCTTTTAATCTGTCAATATAATCTAAACCGTATTTTCTGACATGGTCATCCTGACCAAATAACTCTTCTCTTTTTTTTGGGTCTGAAATGCCAGGGTCTTCAATCGTTTTTTCAGGGAGTGGATAAAATAAAGGAATCTGGAGAATAGCCCAACCACTTTTCTTTAATGTTCTATAGATTTCAGACATAGCTTTTCTGTCATCATTCACATGCTCAAGCACATGATTACAAAATATAATATCAAATTCATTTTCCTTGAAAGGAATATCATGAACATCCATTTTTACATCAGCTAATGGAGATTCAATATCTGCAGTAGTATAGTCGATGTTTTCTATTTTTTTAAACCTGTCGATAAAGCAGTATTCAGGCGCGATATGCAGCATTTTATGTTTAGCAGTAAAAAAATCTGTTTCATTTTTAAGATATAGCCAAATTAGTCTATGTCGCTCAAGTGATAAACAATTTGGACATAATGCATTAGATCTTGCTACTCTTCCATATGGTAAGAATTTGGAAAATGATCTTTCACAGACCGGACATGTTACATTATTTCCGTGATAAAAAATAGCTATTACTTTAAGAACATAATGACTGATCAGCTGAAGGTATTTTCTTGGTATATTTTTGAGTAAGAATGAAATTATTTTCTTCACGATTATTTTCTGTTTGGAAGCAAAGATATTTAAGTTAGAGATATCTTAATTTAGCATTATGCGAATCCTGTATATTTTATTATTCTCATGCACCATTTGTTTGCTTGGAAAGCAAAAATGTGATGGACAATCCAAGAAGAAAGAAAAGGATGTTCAGGAATTTATCCCAACTGATAATGTGGATAGTAAAAAAGAATTCAATAAGAAAAAAAATGCCCCTAAAAGAAAGGAAATACGGCTAATCATAAAAAATAACACTAAATGGATACTATATGGTAACCCATGTATGATTGAAGAGACCAGAAAGATGGGATTTGAGTATGCAGTTCAAACGAAAGGTATTCCAGGTAGTTTAGGATTTTTTGGAAGAACCTGGAATAATTTTCAAACCAAATTTGTTTTGACATTTACAAGATCTCCTTTCTGGAAATTAATTTTGAAATCAAGAGTGAAAGATTGTCGGATAAAAAGTGGTGATCTGGTGGGTTAAAACTCGCAGTAATTGTTGACAAGGTCAAGGTTTGGGTTTAACTTTTTTGCCAAATAGTATTCTTCACAACTTTTATCCTTTTTGCCACAATATTTATAAGCTTCAGCAAGTGTAATGGATGATTGGTATTCATTTGACCACAGTCTTTTTATCCATTTTGCAGTTGCAAGAACCTGTTCTTTGTTGCCGGATTCCACATATAATTCAAGCAGCTCATAATAAATATTTTTATGATATTCAGGAACAGATCTTCCGGACATAGTAACAGGGTAAGCACGACCATAAATTGCTTCATAGTACTCAACCATTAGATCCTGTGCATTTTCAAAATATAAAATTGCTCTTTCCTGATTCTTTAAAATGTCCCTGTAGGTTCTGGCAAGCTCTGTGTATATAAAAAGATTTCTGTATCCTTCATTTAACAGCTCATTCAATACTGCAATTGACTCTTTTATTTGACCTGTATTTTTGTACGAAATAGAAAGATTCTCCTTGATACTAAGAGGCGGGATTCGAGTGAGATCATCGATTATTTTATAATAATATATAGCTTCCTGATACTGCCCTGTTTCGAAGCTTTCATTTCCTTTTTCAAAGGATTCATTAATAAGTTTTTTTCTGAATTCTTCCATTTCATCTTCTTCACTCAGAAATCCCCCCAGACTATTCATAAGAGAAATAGCTTCTCTGATATCACCGTTCTTTTCATTTTCTATAGCTTCTTCAAAAGTAGACCTTCTTTTTTCCAGGATCTCGGCATATCTTTTTTCATCATAGTTTCTTTTTAATTCGATCCCTATCATAACCAGAATTGCGACTATAAGCGAAAAACCAAAAGCATAAGCGGTAGCTATCCAATTTTCTCGATAATTTACTTTATATGCTCTTCGACGAAAGTTGGGTGGAGGGTAGTATCTTGAAGGGTTATGGATAGAATCAGAACTAAATTGTTGCTCTCCGAATTTTCTCTTGAGATCATATCTGGCTCTTTCATAGGGATTTTTGAGTACCTGGTAGGCGAGATTGATTTCCTTAAACCTTTCCTCCATTTCTTTATTTCCTTTATGCCTGTCAGGATGAAAGTCCCTTGCTTTTGCCTTAAAAGCAATTTTAATTTCTGCTTCATTTGCAGTTTCAGATACACCTAATATTTCGTAATAATCAATCAAAATTCAGAGTTGTATAATTGATGAACGAAATTTTACAGCTTTTGTGTTAAAATAATTC
>CAYTFO010000037.1:4300-9413 GCA_964437135.1 uncultured Roseivirgaceae bacterium
ATAGACTGAAATTAAACCTAAGACCAAGCTTGAAAGCATGTATCCAACACCTTTCAAATACATCCCATCTTTTAGAAGATCAAGGTTTTCCAATGAAAAGGTCGAAAATGTAGTAAATCCGCCACAAAACCCTGTTATTAACAATAACGAGACTATTGAGTCCATTCTATTTTGAAATCCTATAAGAATACCTATCAATAATGAACCTAAAATATTCACGATGAAAGTTGGCCAGGGAATTGGAGAATAGTAATGAGCTAGAAGGTAACTGACTCCATATCTTGCAATACTTCCTAAAAACCCACCTATTCCCACCATTAAAAAGTTCTTAAATGTGATCATTGATGTATTTTGTTGACTTTTTAATAATATCAGGAAAAAAATCTAAAAATTCGTTTTCAAATAGTTTGTAGTTTTTACTTAACTCCATGACAGCATTTTCCATATTTGATTCAAATTTTGTTCTTCTAGCCATACCTTTAAAAGCTTTGTCAATTCCGTCTAAATATTGATAGTTGAAAAGCCAATTGTCTTTTTTCATGTAGAAGAGCATGTTATTGGCATTGTTTGGTATAATTTCCTGAAAAGACTCAGTTAATCTGTAAAATGACTCGGTGAAGCTTAGGAGACTAATGTCAGAAAATCGATTCCAATTTTTTGCCAGTAAATGATCGAAGAAAACATCAATAATGACTGGTGCATAATGATGGAATATCGGGTAAAGCCGTTTTTTTGATACTAAAACAGTTTTATGGTTGTCCGTGAAATCATCAATAAATCTATGCAAATAAATTCCATGTTTGATTTTTTCAGGATAATTATCTGCTTCTTTTCCTTTTACAAAATCACCAATGATATTACCGATTTGTATTTCATCATCTTTTCCAGATAAGTAAATATGAGCCAGAAAATTCATAAACTAAACATATCTTAATGGAGTTGGAGTGATAATTCTACAATATCCCAAAATAGTTTTGTAATTTAACCTAATAATTTAAGGGGTTCAATTTTGATCCTATATGTCACGTTCTCAATTAAACATACTAGTTCAGTTAGCAAAAGTCGATGGAATCATCGTTCAGGATGAAATAGACCTGATAAAAAAAATAGGTACCGCTAAAGGGATGACATCACATGAGATATCTTCTTGTTTTGATGAACCAGGTTATGAAGACAATTTTGAAGAGCTGAGTGATGATGAGAAATTTGAGTATATCTACAACATTGTCCAACTGATGAAAATTGATGGGAGGCTTTACAAAGAGGAGATTGGCTTTTGCGCTAAAATGGCAAGTAAGCTAGGTTATGAAGAAAAAGTCTTAATGGAATTGCTGTTGAAAATATACAGTGACCCTGAAATATCAGCGAATAAAGATCAAATTAAATCTACCATACAGTCCTACCTTAAACATTAATGAACCATAAAGAGCATTTCTCAAATCTCAAAAGCCTTTTAAAAGTTGAGAGGGAAGAGGACAGGAAACAATATTTTCAAAAAGTTGTCAATCGCTCAATCTCTGAGCGTCAGAAAGAGGGGGTTTGTTGGTATCCGCTGGACATTACAAAATCTTATTTAGGATTAGGAGAGAAATGGGTTTTAGAAATCACCAGGCTATCAGGTAAAGGAAATCGTCATCTTTTTCAGGCGGGTTCATCTGCTGGAATTTTTCTTGAATCCGGGTCAAATAAAAAGATGGTAACAGGGATTGTCAGCAGGGTTTTAGATGATAAAATCTCCATTATGCTCAATAGGGATGATCCTCCGGAGTGGCTAGATGAAGGAAAAATTGGATTAAACCTTCTGTTCGATGAATCAACTTATGATGAGATGGATAGGACGCTTGATAAGTTGATAGAAAACAAAGATGAAGATGTCGATAGATTCATAGAACTGTTTCATGGTGACCTTGAACCTTTATTTGAAGATCAAAGTGTTCCAAATTACTTTCATTTAAATCAAAGCCAGAACAATGCTGTAGCCAAAATACTGTCTGCTCAGGATATTTCTCTTGTACATGGCCCTCCGGGCACAGGTAAAACAACCACAGTTGTACAATCTATTGTTGCCGAGCTGGAAACCGAAAAGCAGGTATTGGTATGTGCTCCAAGTAATGCGGCAGTGGATATTATAGTTGAAAAACTGGATGAGCAAAGTATCAATGTTTTAAGACTTGGTCATCCGGCCAGAGTAACGGATAAAGTAATAAATCATACATTAGATGTCCAATTGAGTCAGCATCAGGATTCAAAGATGTTAAAAGAGATTCGAAAGAAATCAGCAGAACTCAAAAGACTTGGAAGGCAATACAAGCGTCGTTTTGGAAAAGCTGAAGCGCATCAACGGAAAGTATTACTAAGAGAATCTTCAAAGCTAAAGGATGAAGCTATTCAGCTTGAAGATTACATGATATATGATATTATAAATCAGGCTTCAGTTATTGCCTGCACGTTAATTGGAGCAAATAATCAATATTTGTTTAAGAGACGATTTAATTCACTATTTATAGATGAGTCATCCCAGGCTTTAGAACCAGCATCGTGGATTCCGATATTAAAATCTAAAAAAGTTGTTTTTGCAGGGGATCATTTGCAGCTGCCACCAACAGTTAAATCCAAAGAAGCTGAAAAAGGGGGGTTAGGAGTTACCTTGTTTGAAAAGGTTATACAAAAGCATGATGTATCAACATTGCTGGATACTCAATACAGGATGCAGCCCCAAATAATGAAGTTTTCCAATTTGTATTTTTATGGAGGACAACTAAAGACTGCTGATTCTATTCTCCAAAGAAAAATTCTCTTTGATTCACCAGTTGAGTATATTGATACTGCAGGGTGTGGTTTTGAAGATAAATTGAATCCGGAGACACTTAGTACCTATAATGTTGAGGAAGCGAATTTTGTACTTAAGCATTTAGAAGGAATACTTAAAGACAGGGTTTTCGATTACAAACTGAATATTGGGATAATAGCACCGTATAAAGCGCAGACTGAACAATTAAGAAAGTTTTATTCAGAATCAGAGGTTAGATCTATGGATGAAGTGAGCGTTGATATAAATACGGTCGATGCATTTCAGGGTCAGGAACGGGATGTGATTTTGATAAGTTTAACAAGAAGCAATGAAAGGGGTGAAATAGGTTTTTTGGCAGATGAAAGACGTATGAATGTTGCTATGACCAGGGCAAAATATAAACTGATTTTAGCAGGAGATTCAGCTACATTATCAAATAATCCATTCTTTGATGAACTAATAAATCATTTTCAAAAAGAAAATCAATATAGAAGTGCATTTGAATTTTTATATCTTGAATAAAATGAAATACTTGTTATTTACTGTTTCGGTTGTAGTTTCAATTTCAGCATGCTTGGCTCAGGGAAATGAAGCTAAAATTATGGAGTTGTTGGATTACCAAACAAAAGCATGGAATGAAGGTGACATTGATAAGTTTATGGAGATATATTGGAATTCTCCTGAATTGAAATTTGTAGGAAAAAGTGGAATTACCTACGGCTGGAAAAACACTCTTGATCGCTATAAAAAAACCTATTCCACCAGAGAGGAAATGGGGGTGCTTTCATTTGAAATATTGGAGATGGAAAAACTTTCTGATGAATTGTACCTGGTTATTGGCAAATGGAAATTAGAAAGAAGCAGTGATGAACCTGGCGGGCATTTTTCATTGATTTGGAAAAAAATAAATGGTCAGTGGAGAATTGTTGCCGATCACACTAGTTAACTTTCTCAGAAATACTTTGAGCTAATTCTCTTGCAGAAGCTTTTCTGTTCCTAAAAAATAGTTCTGGTTCAATTAATTCCAGCTCACTAATTAGAGGTCTTCCCATTTTATCCCAAACAATATCAACTCTTGCGTATACTGGTAGTAGGGGACAAGCCTTTAATGCTTTTTCAGCTAATTCAATCTCATTTTGGGCAGGTTGGTAATCATGAACAGTTCCTCCGAAATCATCCTGAACTCTAAAATCTCCTTTTTTAGCTATTTTCAATACTGAATGAGAATAATTTCCATTGATCATGATTAGTGATATTTCACCCCTGGAAATTATTGTGTCTAGAAATGGCTGAATCAACCATGTTTCATTATTGTGTAAATCATCAAATATTTTGTTGTAGTCATTTAGGTTCAGTTTATTTACCCTGTATGTGTGTCTAGCTGCTCCCGAAATAGCAGGCTTAATAATCATTTCATCAAAACTAAATTGTTCAAATATGACTTCAAGATTGATGTCCTGGTCTGGCTCAATAAAATCAGTAGGTACGATAGGTACATTTGAATTGTTAAGATCTTTTAGATAGTGTTTATCTAAATTCCATTTGACTAGTGAGTAGTCATTTATGAATTGTGTTTTTAAAGAAGTATTTTCAAGCCAGTTTAGAAACTGTGATAATCTATCGAAATAATCCCATGTAGTCCTAAAGATTGCATATCTGGTGGATTCCCATTCAAAATTTGGATCTGACCAGCTTTTACGAGTTACATTAAAACCGATTCTTTCTAACTCTTTAATTAAAATCCCATCTTCAAATAGGATATTTTGAACATATTTATCCTTTTTTTCAGGATTTACATACCGGTCGTCGGTGAGAATTACAAAGTCATACATTCAATTTTGACATCAATGTATTTGAATACTGTATTTTGTGAAAAATTTAGCCTTCGGAGCTAGTAAAAGCACTCCTTCTTTTTGAGAGAGTTCAAAATTATGATTCTTATGATCAGCAATTCCAAACCATGGTTCTATGCAAACAAATGGCGAAGTATCTGATTTTGACCAGATCCCCAGATATGGGAATCCTTTAAAATCAAATGTTAGAATTTTTTTCTCTTTCTTCATCAGACTAACGAAGTTAGAATCTAATCCTTCAAATATAAGGGCATCCTCTTTAAATAAATCATCCGTAATATCTATTCTATCAGAACCTGAAAATATGTCTTTAGTAACTCCATTTCTTATTCCATCTTCTATAATCTGGGATTTTACGGTTTCTTTTTTTTCGAACTTTAAATAGTAATCACTTCTCTTAGATTCGTTATCGATGGGACATTTAAATGCCGGATGACCACCAAAAGAGAAGTACATATCATGATGATCT
>CAYTFO010000037.1:9423-16306 GCA_964437135.1 uncultured Roseivirgaceae bacterium
CAATTTCAACTGAAGTTTCCAGGATATTATCCAAAAGTGCATATGATACTCTAAAAGAAAATTTAAAAGGATAGGAGATTCTTGTATTCATGCTGCTTTTCAGCTCAAGAGTACATGCGCTTGTTGAATTCGAAATAACGTTAAAATCAAGGTCTCTTACAAAACCATGCTTGGATAGGTTATATTGATTTCCATTATATAAATATTCATCGTTCTTTAATTTCCCAACAATGGGAAATAAGAAAGGTGCATGTCTGGCCCAGTGATTAGGATCAGCCTGCCATATATATTCAGTCTGATCGTCAATTTTAATAAGGCTATTTAATTCAGCACCCTTGAAATTAATATTAGCTTTTAAAAAGTCATTTAGAATTGTGATCATACCTGAATTTAAATAAAAAATAACTCAAATGTTATCAGTTTTATGAAAGTCGTTTTTGATTATTATAAAAAATAAAATACTTGTATATTGGAATAAAGATAACATCCAAACTAAAGTAGAAATGAAAAAATTATTGGTTCTGACAGGAGGAGGTGATTGTCCTGGTTTAAATGCTGTAATTAGAGGCATTGTAAAAAGATCTATGCAGGAGAATGACTGGAAGGTTTATGGCAGTATAGAAGCATTCCATGGTTTACTCAGAGAACCTGAAGAAATAGTAGAATTAAATAATTCTCGTATTGCTGGAATACATGTAAAAGGTGGAACAATAATAAAGACAACCACAAAAGGTGATCCAACGAAGTACCCTGTTAAGCAATCAGATGGATCTTATAAAAACGTAGATATTACAGACCAGTTAGTAGAAAGAATTAAATCCAAAGGATTTGATGCTGTAATAAGTATTGGAGGTGATGGTAGTCAGCGAATTTCACAGATTCTGTATGAAAAAGGGGTAAATATTATTGGGGTTCCTAAAACAATCGATAATGATTTATCTGCTACTGATTTCACATTTGGTTTTCAGACAGCAGTAGAAGTTGCCACTGATGCAGTGGACAAACTGGTAACAACAGCAGAAAGTCATCACCGCGTCATGATATTAGAAGTAATGGGCAGAGATGCCGGTTGGATAGCACTCCATTCTGCTATTGCCGGAGGTGCCGAGGTTTGTCTTATTCCTGAAATTCCATATAATATTGACAAGGTTGTGGAAAGAATAAATGAGAGGTATAATGCTGGTAAAGGATTTGCAAATATTGTGATTGCTGAAGGAGCAAAACCTGCAGGAGGGGAAGTATTGTCAGAGGAAAGTTCCGAACTTGGTTATAATATGATGAGACTTGGGGGTGTTGCATATCAGCTTAGTGATCAAATGAAGAAAGCAGGTTGTCAGGCGGATATACGAGAATTGGTACTGGGGCACTTACAAAGGGGTGGGATTCCTAATGCTTTTGATCGCGTATTATCTACTGCATTTGGTGTAAAAGCTTTTGAAATGGTACTCAATAAGAGCTTTGGTAAAATGGTAGTGTATAAGAATAATGATTATAAAGAAGTATCTCTTAAAGAAGCTACAAAATCATATAATCATATAGATGTTGAGAATAATTTTTTGGTAAAAGTTGCACGAGGAGCCGGGATATCATTTGGGGATTAGAAACAAGTAGAAATGATATAATTAGAATAAAAAAAGCCGACATATTCGGCTTTTTTTATTCTCTGACAGTAAGGTCCATTTCATAGCCTCTTACAATAATTTTAGTTTTAGAATTGGTTTTGGAGTCAAGCTCAACTTTTAGTTGGGATCCCTCTTTTATATAAATTCTTTTTTCGTAGGAATCTTCAGGATATGAAATATTCGCATATTTAGCATCAAGATCAATTCCAAATTGTAAGTTTGTATCTATAAGATAAACTTTACAGTATTTCCCATCGATTAAAAATTTGGATAAGCCACTGTCTAATCCTTTAATGTCCAGATCAGTTTCATAAGCTTCAGTTATCTCGAGACTTGAAGTTATTCTTTCAATATTAAATTTAGCATATTTAGATTTTAACAGGATATTTCCAATGGTTCCAATGTTAAAATCATCTTCATAAGAACTTGTGATGGTCAAATTTCCCGCTTCAGAGATTTCAAAACCTGAATATTTTGATTGCTCTATCTTAAAATTCTCGACACTATTAAAAATGAATTCAGATTCATAGCTTTCTGTTAGTTCAACAGATTGAAAGTTATTGGTAACCTCAATTTTACCGTACTTCAATGTGCCCAGAACTTTTTCTCCGGAATTTATTGTTATGTCAGTTTCATATCCTGCGATAGAAAAGCTACCCGATTGATCAAGTTCAATTTCGGAATATTTGGCATCAAATAACCCGTCTCCAAGCATGTTAATATCGAGATCTTGTTCATATAAGTTGAATTCGCCTTTTTCTACCTCATCGATTTCAGCATCTCCATATTTGAGTGTAGCTTTTAGTTTACTGAATTTTCCTCCTTCAAAATCACCTGAATAATGATCAATTTCAACATTTCCTGTAAATTCTCCATTCAATCTGAGGTCCTCATAAGAGTTTTTTAGTTTCATGGACAAGTAAGAAGGCACAGTTAATGTATAGGAAATGTTTAGTTCTTTCTTGTTGTAGCTGATGACAACGAATTTGAATAATTTCGATCCCATCTCAAACTTATTAGGTTCATTCAAATTTGCATTTACTTCAATAAAATTTGAATTCTTAGTAATATTAGTTTCAACAATTTCCTGGAAATCATCTAAAAATTCGCGAATCTGTTCACTATCGTCTCCTTTATAGACTACGGTTGCTTCAATTAACACTTCGTTTTTATTCCATGTGTTAATTTCTACATTCTTATCACTTGATTTGAGTTCTAGTTTGTGATTTTCGTTAATTGTATATCGTACTTCAGCTTTCCTCTCTTCACTTATAATTGAAATGGCCCAAGTATATTGCTGAGATACTATCAGAAGAAATAGTGTACTAGCTAATAATTTCATTATCTTTTTCATTTTTGATCCTTTTTATTTCGTGTTCTATCCTTTTTAATAATTTTAGTTTTTTCTCATAGTTGTCTATCATTATCTGTATCAGCCTCTCTTTATTGCGTTCCGTTAAATGCTCTTTTAAAAGTTCAGCATTGACGCTATCCATTGCATCAAGTTCGTTCTTTAACCAACTTAGTTCATTGTCAGAGGAAATAGCTGCCAAGTCTATTTCGGAACTTAGTTCGTCTATACTTCTCTGGTATTCTTTTTCAATTACTACAAACTCAGGTGCTATTTGAGTTATTTTTGATTGTGAGAGGTTATTATTTTCTCTGCTATTTTTCCAAATCAGAAATGCCAGACCAATTGTTGTCATCAATAAAATTGATGCAGCAACCTTCCAGAAGTTTGCCCTTGAATATGTATGTTTGTGTGAGTTTTTAAATTCTGCTGAAATATTTTGCCAGATTAATTCGTCTGGTGATTCAACATCAAATTGATCTCTGTATTTTTCAGTATATTCTTTAAAGTCATCTTTCATAGTTCATGTTATTTAGTATTTCTCTAAGTAGGTTTTTACCACGCAGGTATTGTGTTTTTGAAGTTGACTCTGAAATATTTAGTTGTGAAGCAATTTCTTTATGAGAATACCCTTCCAATGCAAATAGTGTAAGAACTGTTCTACTGCCTGAAGGAAGTTTTTTAATTGCCTGATGCACAATATCCGGGTTTAAATAGGTGTTTTCATTTTTATCTTCTTTTTCCTCATATTGATTTTCTTCTAAAGAGATGAATTCAAGTTTTTTCTTTCGAATAAATTCAAGTCCTGTATTAACAACAATTCTTTTTAGCCAGGCACCGAAAGTAGCTTTTCCTGAGTATGAATTTATTTTGCTAAAAGCTTTAATAAATGCTTCCTGAAGTAGGTCTTCGGCTTCTTCTTGTCTTCCTGTTATCCTTATTAAAGTATTATACATGGCTTTTGAATAAATGCAGTACACTTTAAAAGCTGATGATTCATCTCCATTTTTTAAACCTTTTATTATATCGGATTCGATATTGATTATTTTGGTCATTCAGCCTTAAAGTTCTGTTCTAATGATGCAAAAAGGAGATTGAAGTTGTAAAGAATAAAAAAAACCAATCTGATATTTATCAATTAAGTATTACCTAATTCATCATAGTAATCCTCAATATGAATATATACATTTCTTTAAAATTCACATTATGGCACGGAGGATCGAAAAAATACTGGTACCCGTTGATTTTTCAGCTTGTTCAGTAAATGCTTTAAAAGCTGCAACGGAGTTTGCTTACTTATGGGATGCAAAATTGATCATATTACATGCTTCCCAATTACCTGCTGCATATGTTGCATATGGTGAGCCCTATATGGAATACACTCAGACCAACATGGATGAAGAAATTTCACATGCATTTAGGCAGCTTGAAGATGAGGTTCCATTATTAAGGACTGTTAAATATGAAACCAAGGAATTGATTTCTAATTTCATTTCTGCAATTAATAACCAGGTAAAGAATGAAGATATTCAACTAATAATAATGGGCACTAAAGCTGAGCATGATGCAATAGAAAAATGGACAGGTACTCATTCTGTTGATGTTATCCAATCAGTTTCAATACCCACTATAGTGATTCCGGATTCTTTTAAGCCATCAGATATAAAAAAGATGGCAGTAGCAGTTGATGCAAGATCAATAAAAGAAATAGAGAAATTATCATTGATTGATTCTATAGGATATCATGAAAATTCAGAACTTCATGTGTTTTATGTAGCAAAAAGCACTGAGAAAATAGACTTTACAAATAGTAGTATAAAAGATATTTTCACTGATTATTATAAACATGGTCCATGCTTTTTTGAAAACATAACCAATGAAAATGTGGTAGAGGGAATTAAGTCTTACGTAGAAAAAAACGAAATCAATTTATTAATTACATTTCCCAGAAAACATTCATTTCTTGAAAAACTATTGAAAGGAAGTGTTACCAATAAGATTGTAATGAACCTGAATGTTCCTTTGTTATCAATTCCAGATTAGGAATTGATAACTGAAAGAACAGTATTTCTGAATTCATCGAAGCTTTTAATTGGTTTAGTAAGGAATGCATCTACATTCATATCAGATGCTTCATCCTGGTATTTTTGTTCGCCTGAGATAACTATTGTCTTGGGTTTATCCTCCAATGTGTCGAATACTTCGAGTCCGTTGAGACCATTAATTTCTACATCAAGAAAAACCAGGTCTGGCTTCTTTCGAGTGATAAATAGTGCTGCATCAACTGAATTATCAAAAATATCTAATAATTCAATTTCGGGCATTTTTCTAAGCAGCGTTTTGTAAATGGTTTGAAATGCCGGGTCGTCTTCGATTACAATACATTTTACTGTACTCATTTGGTAAATGGTTTAAATTTTTCGGTTTCTATTTCTTTTTCTATACCTGACAATAAGTTTTTTAAAATCTCTTTCGTTTCATCCGAAAGTTCGGTGATTTTAGGAAGATCATCAACTAAAAATCCAAGTTCAATATTATGAAGATTTGGTCTTAAGATATGTAATTCACTTCTAACTCTTGTAATATCATTTGATGAAATGCCTTCATTTATTCCATTTTTGGCATTAATAACTGATTCAAGACTTGAGACTACAATTTCAGATATCGCTTCTTCATCATCACCAACTAATTCTTTAATGTAAGGAAAATCAAATTTGTCACTTTTGCTATTATTTTTTTCCTCTTGTACGGGTAAATCTTTTAGTATAATATCAAACTCTTTATTACCCGCATCTGGCTGACTTATTTCATTCTCGTCTATATCTGTATTGATATATTCACCGTACGTTTGTTTGAAGAATCGGGTGTATTTTATGACTGTATTCTTGAGGTTCTTTGGATCAAATGGCTTTGAGATGTAGTTATTCATGCCGGCTTTTTTGGTTTTTTCCAACACATTAGACATTACAGAAGCTGTTAGAGCAATAACCGGAATATTTTTAAAGTATTCACCATCCATTTTTCTGATTTCTCTTGTAGCTCCGTAGCCATCCAATTCTGGCATTTGTAAATCCATAAGGACGATATGATATTTTTTGGATTTAATTTTTTCTACAGCAACCTTGCCATCAAAAGCAAAATCCCAGCTTAAATTCCATCTTTTAAACAAGCTTTCAATTAGTGTTCTGTTGCCTGGATTATCTTCAGCAACCAGCAATTTTAGATCAGGGTCAAATTGATCTTCTCCTGCTGCAAGTTCAGGAACTTCATCAGTATTGATACCTATTGGTAATTCAAGCTCAAACGAGAACACGGAACCAAGACCTTCAGAACTATTTACATGAATAGTGGTCCCCATTACTTCTAGTATTTTCTTCGTTATTGACAATCCAAGACCTGAACCTCCGTATTTTCTATGAGTATCTGAAGAGGCCTGTTCAAATGATCTGAATATTTTTTCGATCTTTGTTTGAGGGATTCCAATACCTGTATCTTTTACTTCAAATTTAATTCTACAGCTGTCCTCCCCTTGATTCAATAACCGAACTTTTAAAGCGACATAACCCTCATCCGTAAATTTGATTGCATTATTAGAAAGGTTGGTTATTACCTGATTTAATCTTACAGAGTCTCCTTTAAAGTATTTAGGTAGATTTTCATCATATTTAAGCTGAAACTCAATTCCTTTTTTGCTTGCTAGAGTGTCAAGAGATGCACGAATACTTTCAAGAAGTTCATTAAGATTAAAATCAATTTCTTCAAGCTCGAGTTTTCCGGCTTCAATTTTATTGAAATCGAGAATATCATTTATAAGTGCCAGTAGATTTTTTCCTGAAAACTGAGCGTGTTGTTTTAAATCAAAATCTGTACGAGAATGAACTCCCTCCATCTCATCCCATCCAATAGGAAA
>CAYTFO010000037.1:16316-23809 GCA_964437135.1 uncultured Roseivirgaceae bacterium
TATAAGTGCCAGTAGGTTTTTGCCTGAAAACTGAAGAAGTTTGAGATGTTTGATTTTTTCTGCTTCTGTTTCATCCATTAGCATGATATCGGTCATCCCTAAAATGGCATTAAGTGGGGTTCTGATTTCATGACTCATGGTGGATAGAAATTGTTCTTTAGCCTTACTTGCCTGTTCTGCCTTTCTTTTAGCTATTTTTAATTGAAGCTGTTGTTCTTTTTGATAGGTTATGTCTTCGGTATGCATGATTAACCCACCGACAGTGTCCAGCTTTCTATACCAGGGTCTTACTTCCCATTTTATCCACTTTATTTCACCATCATTTTTTTCAAGCAGGTCTTCATCATTTCTCTCAACAGTACCTTTGATAGCATTTCTAAAGATTTTTTCCCAATCTTGTCCATTATCGGGGAAAACTTCAAAATGGCTTCTACCGATTATAAATTCATCTTCAAGGTCATAATCGGAATACCATCTGTCACTAGCTGCTAAATATTGAAAATCTGTATCAAACATTGCAATTGCAGCAGGAGCCGATGAGACAAACGCCTGAAGCATTATTTTATCAGCAATTAGGTTTTTTTCATATTCATGCTGTTGCAATAAGAAGCTTATCCATCTAGTAAGCAATTTCAGGAATTCCATCTCATTGCTATCAAAAGCTTCGGCTCTTGGCTCGGCAGAATAAAAGTCAATGGTACCTCTCAGCTTGCCGGAAACAAAGTAGGGAATACCTATATATGATTCAAGTTTAAAAATTTCAAAACAGGGATGGGTACGGTACCTTGACTTGGACATATGTTCGATAGAGACAAGTTCATTTTTTCGATATACAATCTCTGCATATGTTTCACCCAGTTTAAACTCCTGCCCAACTTTAAGATCTGTGGTAGTATATACGTTTTCTATTTTATATACATCGTCCTCTATTGTACTTAGGACTCCAGTAGTCATTCCGAAAAACTCAGTAGTGACACCCAGAGCTTCTGTGATTTGCATTTCAACGCTAAGATCAGCGTTGGCGGTGATTTCACTCAACAACTTAAGCCCTTCTCTATACTGGCTTAATCTTTCATTTACAGTTTTGTACCTCTCTTCGTTTTTTTTGCGTTGAGTTATTTCTCTGGACGAACTTTGAAAAGCTACTAAATTATCGTTATTGTCAAAAACGGGTTTTGTGTATGATTCAAACCACGTTTCAGACCCATCTTTTTTTATGATTCTGAATTCTTCATTAGAAATTGGTTCACTTTTAAGCTTGGATACAATTGGCTCATCAAAAATTGGCTCCAGATCATCTTTGTGAATGATTTCGTATGGAGATTTACCAATCAATTCCTGGGGGTCAAAACCAGTAAGTTTTTTTGCTGAACCCGAGACATATTTGTACGTGCCATCCAGATCATGAATAGCGATCAATTCTCTTGCATTATGAAGTATAGTTTGTAAATCCGTTGATATTTCTACTTCAGGTGCTGCTACTGCAACTTCTTTCTCAACTGGTTGTGATTTATAGTGAGAAATATTTCGAGCTCTTCCGATAATTTCGTCCTCGTCTAGCTTGAAGTAGATGTCATAGGTAATTTCATCTTCAGTATTAAGTTCGATCGCAGTTTCAGCATTTTTTGATTTTATGAATTCTTCAAACTTCGCTTTTTGACCTGAGATATTTTTAGTATTGAAGAAGTCCCAATAATATAATTGTTGTTCTGATGAATATAATCCAAGGATATCATAGATAATGATTCCTTTTTTGTCCACAGTAAACTCAACTTCAATATTACTTACGAAGCTCATTCAGTATTGGGTATTCAATAGTTCGAAAGAAAAACGAAACTAATATATATAGGTTAGATGAAACTAAATAGCAGAATAAAAAAAAAGGCAAATGCTTTGCATTTGCCCTGGAAAATGATTTTCCATAACTAGTCACCAACCTAACCTAAAAGGTTACTCAAATGTGCAATGAAAAATACAAAATTGCAAACAGGTCAGAATTCTTTTTAAATATTCTGCCATTTATTATCAATTTCCTGCCAATTTGAGATTTTTATTACCAAAAATGTGCTAAATATTCCCAAACCAGTGTTTAAAGTCACTGGATTTTTCGGCACTAACAATAATTTGATCCTCAGATTGACATTTTAATTCTATCAATAATTTTCCTTTGAAATACTTACTCACCGTATCAATTCCCGTGTAATGGATCAAATATTGTCTGTTTGCCCGATAAAATAATTCCGGGTCCAATTCATTTTGAAGATCATCTAAAGTGCCATCCAAAATATATTTTTTATTTTCAAATGTAGTCGCGTAAATAACTCCATTATGAATATGAAATGAGATACAATCATCTGTATTGATAGAAATTAATTTATCACCATGTCTTGATAGAAGTCTTTTCTTGAATTTTTTAGTTGCAGCATTAACATGCTCAAGAACGGATTGAATATCAATTTGATTATTTCCCCGTTCTGAAAACTCTTCTTTTATTTTTTTGTACTTATTGAGGCTTGCCTCAAGATCATCTTTCTTAATCGGTTTAAGTAAATAATCTATGCTGTTTACTTTGAATGCTTTGAGTATATACTCGTCAAAAGCAGTGGTGAAAATGATTGGTTTTGTTATTTCAACTTTCTCAAAAATCTCAAAACTTAATCCATCGCTCAATTGAATATCCATAAAAATAAGGTCAGGATGTGAGTGATTATTCAGCCATTTAATACTATCATCAACACTATCTATCACATCTACAATTTCAATGCCTGCATCAATTTCTTCCAGGTTTTTCTGAAGTTTTCTAAATGCGGGAGCTTCGTCTTCAATTATCAAAACTTTCATTTTACTGATACAAAGTTTCCAGGTTTTCAGAATAATTTTCTGTATGCATTTGAATAAGAGGCACTGAAACAATAAAATTTCTCTCTGTTCGAATTACATCTATATCCTTTTCAATGAGGAGGTGATATCTTTTCCGAATGTTATCCAGCCCTGTTTTAGTTGAATCATCTAGTGAGGCTTTTTCTCTTATTTCATTTTTAACCAATAGACAATTATCTGGATTTGTGTATATCTCAATAAATAATGGATGGCTGTTTGATACTACATTATGTTTTACACAATTTTCGACTAAAATTTGAAGTGTAAGTGGGGGTAAATTCCATTCCAGTAATTTTTCATCGATATTGAATGAAATGTGAAGGTTTTTAGGATATCTCATTTGTAAAAGAAAAAGATAATCTTTGACAAATTCTAGCTCTTCTTTCAATGTAATTATTTCCTTATTTTTTGTATGGAGGATGTACCGGTACACGTCTGATAGCTTTTCGGTAAAATCATGAGCAATTTTTTGATCTTCCATAATCAAGGTTGTTAATGTATTGAGACTATTGAACAGAAAATGAGGACTCATTTGATTTTGAAGTACTTCAAAACGGGTTTTGACCTGCTGTGATTTTAATTCTTCATTGTGTTTTATTGATGCTTTATATTTTTCAAAGAAATAGACTGATTCATAAAATGAACCTACCGTAAAAGATACAAAGATGACCAGTGGTACAAACTCAAAGATTATGGAAGGGTTATTTATTATTTCATCAATGGAAACAAGTCCAAAAGATAAACGAATAATTGGGTTAAAAATGATTGTGAAAACAACCATAGTAAAAATTGTGAGTAAAAGACGAATGGCTGTTTGATCTATTTTTTTGAATCTTCGTCTGTATAGAATAAAGACTCCATAGCATAGATTCCAATAGACACCTGTGAAAACGATGGATATTAAATAATCTACCCAAAACCCCATTTGCTCTTCTTCAGGGTGTTTATTGATGAATTTTATTAAGAATGCTACAATTGGTATCCCTAACCATCTTACATATACTTCTTTAACCTTTAACATATCTTTTCAGCTCATGTAATTTACGGAATTCAAGAGTAATTATTGATGTGTTTAATTTGAAGCCAGAGTAATTGAACCTAAAGCCATGATTTCAGGGAGTGAAGTCGGAATGTCAAAGAAAAACTACTTAATTCTGATACAAGTCCCCATTTCTGGGTTCAATTTTTAAAATACCGGACTCATGTAGGTTTCTATTATTATAGGGGTAATGTGCCGTTAATTTCACCAAACAAACTAAGAAATAAGTTCGCCATGAAATTTAACAAACTAACAATCACTCTAATTATTGCTATTCTTCTTTCAGGTAGAATAGCTGTAGCACAAACTCAAACGGTAAAAGGGACGGTTCTGGATGCAGTAGCTAAATATCCATTAATTGGAGCTACCGTTCAGGTTTTTGGTTCAGATCCGGTTATCGGGAATATTACTGATATAGATGGAAGATTTGTCTTACCTAATGTAACGGTAGGACGACAAACATTGGTAGTTTCTTATGTCGGCTATAAAACGATTACTGTACCTAATGTATTAATTACTGCTGGTAAAGAGTCAGTACTAAATATTGAATTAACTGAATCAGTCGAAAACCTGGATGTAGTAGTTGTTACAGCTGAAAGTGACAAAGACATGCCAATCAATGAGTTAGCCAAGGTAAGTGCAAGGACATTCAGTCTTGAAGAAGTTACACGTTTTTCAGGTGGGAGAAATGATGTAGCAAGGCTTGCTACCAGTTTTGCGGGTGTAAGTGCTCCCAATGACTCCAGAAATGATATCGTTGTAAGAGGAAACTCGCCGACAGGATTACTTTGGAGAGTTGATGGTATTCCACTAGCGAATACGAATCATTTTGCAACTTTAGGAACAACAGGGGGGCCTGTAAGTGCACTAAATACAAACTTATTGAGAACAAGTGATTTTTTAACTGGTGCCTTCCCGGCAGAATATGGAAATGCCAATGCAGCTGTATTTGATGTTCAGTTCAGAAATGGAAATCCGGATAAATACGAATTCACTGGACAGCTTTCTGCGTTTAGTGGGATGGAATTTATGGCTGAGGGTCCGGTTTTTAAAGAAAATGGGGGCTCATTTGTTGCTTCTTACCGCTATGGTATCGCCAGCCTGGCAGCAACCGGAACCAGTGCGATTCCTTACTATCAGGATTTATCCTTTAAAGTAAATACAGGCCAAACGAAGCTCGGAAAATTTGAAGTGTTTGCTTTAGGTGGTTTAAGTAATATTGACTTTATAGGGGATGAAATAGATGAAAATGACCTGTTTGCAGATCCAAATTCAGACTCTTATGTTGATAATCAACTTGGTTTAATTGGAATAAGCAATACTGCCAGGCTACAAAAAAATTCCTTTCTTAAAACCTCTTTCGCTGTAGGTGCAAATGGAAATGAATTTCTGCAGGATAATTATGTATTAGACGATAATGACGTAAAAATAAGAAAATACAGAGCCACTGAAGTTGACAATATGGAGACGAGATATACGATAAGTTCTGTTTATAATACAAAAATAAATGCTCGATGGAGTATGCGAGCAGGAGTATTATCTGAAATTTATGCCGTGGATTTTAATACACGAGATCGTGATAGCAGAATAGATATTCCTGATGATAATGGTGATAGTATTCCGGATTATTTTGTAACCGTAGTGAATACAGATGAAGTATATTCATTGACTCAGTTATTTGGACAGGCAGAGTATAGATTTACAGATAATATTACTACTACATTCGGACTTCATAGTCAATATTTTGATGTGAGTGATAAAATTTCACTTGAACCAAGGCTTGCAGCATCCTGGTTAGTTACTCCTTCAGACAGACTTAGTCTTGCATATGGCGTTCATGCCCAGACTGTTTCTTCACCTATACTATTTTTGGAAGAGCAGGTATCAGAAAATCAATATGAAAGGACTAACCTGGATTTGGATTTTATAAGAAGTCATCACTACGTACTTGCTTATGATAAATCTTTAGGAAGAGACTGGAGGCTGAAAACTGAACTATATTATCAATCAATCTTCGATGTACCAGTAGAGCAGGTATCCAGTAGTTATTCTGTGTTAAATGAAGGAGCTGATTTTGTTTTCGATGAAAGAGGATCCCTGGTTAATGAAGGTACCGGGTATAACTACGGTTTGGAACTAACACTCGAGAAGTTTTTCAGCAAAGGATATTATTTTCTGGCAACAACTTCACTATTCAATTCAAAATATAAAGGTAGTGATGGTATAGAAAGAAATACAGCGTTTAATAACCGATATGTTTTTAATACACTTTTTGGAAAAGAGTGGAAATTTGGAAAGAATGGAAATAATGCATTGACTTTTGATACCAAGTTTACCACATCAGGTGGGAATCCATTTTCACCTGTTGATTTAGAGCAGTCAATTGCAAATGGTGGTAGAGAAGTAAGAAGCGATGAAAATGCATTTTCTGAGAGGTATGAGGCATATTTAAGATGGGATGTGAAATTCGGTGTAAGAATGAATAGTGCTAAAAGGAATATCTCACATCAATTTTTCGTAGATCTCCAAAATGTGACTAACAGAGAAAATGAATTCTCCAGAAGATATAATGATGTTACGGGTGAAGTAAATACAATAACACAGATCGGATTTTTCCCGGATGTTATGTATAGAATTCAGTTTTAAGTTAATATACCTCAAAATTATAACCACCAGCGCAGAGCTGGTGGTTTTTTTATTATTCTATGTTAGCTTAAATTTGGTTCTAAATAGGAATTATGTCGTTTCCTATTTGATAAAACAACCAAAGAGTTGAATTTTTATTTTGGCAAATTTGAAACTAAGAACCTTCATACTATCATTTTTAACCTTATGCTATTTTATTTCTTTAGCCCAGGATGAAGCTAAGATTAAAATCACTGAAGATAAATTTAATAAGATATACAGGGTTTTTTTTGCAAGTGAAAATGAGTATAATGTTACGCTTAACTTAAAAAGCCCATTTTCAAATGAGTTAATTATTAATGAGAGCGTAAGTGGAAAGGGATTTATAAAGAAGTACAATTTAAGTGAACTTCAACCCGGAACTTACACATTTGTAATAAAATATGCTTTTGAGGAATTTGAACAGGAGATAAAGGTTTTGTCAGATTCTCAGTTGAAAAAACAGAACATTAATGTTTCAATTGATGATCTGCTTAATCTTAAAATTACAGTTATAAACCCTGAAACAGACCCATTAAATCTCCTTTTTTATAATTCATCAGGAGAACAACTTGACTATATTTTTTGGGAACCCAGAGAGGGAGATTTAGAAAAATCATATAACCTATCTCAGCTTGATGCTTATGATATTAAGGTGGAAATTCTTCAGAATGGAAATGGGATTTTTAGCGAAACATATTCTACCTATTAAAAAAGGCAGCTTTTTAGAAGCTGCCTAAATCGGTTTTTTTATTCTCCCTGACCGAGTGAAAAACCGCGTTCACCATTTATATAGTATAGATTTTCAGTTTTAATAATATCAAGACCAGCATTTAGTATATTTTGCATAAGGTTGATGGTATCATTTTTATTCACTTTTCTCAAGTTCTTGTTGTTGTTTTTTTTGTTC
>CAYTFO010000038.1:0-23284 GCA_964437135.1 uncultured Roseivirgaceae bacterium
GGAGGTTTTTATAGTCCTCAGCTTTTTTCTTTTCATTAGTTTTTACTTCCGGATCATAGTTGATGGAAAGGCCTAATTGAACGAAGTTCATACCATAATTTGGTTTTTTTATATTCCCATTGGAAGCATGTCGAAATGCAAGTATCAATTCATTGTAGAACTTTTCACTTATTCGGAAATCATATACAAAATCCAACTCTGCAACGAAGGAGATTTTAGTGCTAACTGCCCTGTTTTCATTGTTTTCAGCAGTGTTATATCTGGTGGAATATCCTAAACCAAAACCAGGTGCAATTCTAAATTTTTTAGCGTCTCCTAAGCCATAGTTCAGGCCTGTCACGCCGGTAATAAATTTTCCAAATATTTCCGGATCACCATAATCTGTGTAAGTGAGTCCAAGTTTAACCCTGGGATAATTATGATAAACCTGCCAGTCCTTTTTACCGGATGTTTGTAAAGTTATCTTAGCTTCAAGTGAGTATAAACCACTTGTCAACCAGGGCTGTTCTTCAAGTTGCTTAAACATCCCACCATAATATGCAGTAAATCCAGGAATCCACCTGTTCTGACTTACCGAATTGTTAAATAAAAGTGGTAGAAATAAGAATAGGATAAAAAATCGTTTCATTAGAAAAGAACGATTATTTTGATTTTTTTCTACTCTTTTTAGCGGGAGCAGTCTCAGCAATCTCTTTTATCTGCTCCATGGTAAGCTCCTCCGGAACCATATCCTTAGGTATTTTTAGATTTTTCTTGCCGAACTTAATATAAGGCCCATAGCGACCATTTAGAACAAAAACCTCAGGATTTTCATCAAAGGTTTTGATGTATTTATTCGCATCCTGTTCACGCTTTTCAAGAATCAATTCAATAGCCTCTTCGAGCTCGATAGTATGCGGATCCTGTTCTTTTTTTAGGGATACAAATTTATTATTATGCCTTACATAAGGTCCGTATCTACCCACATTAGCCTGAACCACTGTGCCTTCAAATTCTCCAAGGTTTCTCGGTAAGTCAAATAACTCAAGAGCTTCTTCAAGAGTAATGTTTTCAATGAACTGACCTTTTCTTAAACTAGCAAATACTGGCTTTTCATCATCTTCCATTTCACCAATCTGTGCGTATGCCCCGAATTTTCCGAGTTTAACAGAAACCGGCTTTCCTGACTTAGGATCAGTTCCAAGTTCCCGACTTCTTGCACTTACATCTGAACGTTTGAGATTTTCAGACTCTTCTACTTTTGGGTGGAATTCCTTGTAGAATGAAGTTAACATTTTTTCCCAGTTCACTTTGCCATTTGCGATGTCGTCAAATTCCTGTTCAACATTTGCAGTAAAGTGAAAATCAATAACATTTGGAAAATGCTCAACAAGGAAATCATTCACTACCATCGCAGTATTTGTCGGGAAAAGCTTATTTTTTTCTGCCCCTGTTATTTCCGTAAGTTCCTGTGTTGTTATTTTATTATTTCTGAGATAGGACTCCTTATATTTTCTTTCCGTTCCTTCTCTGCTTTCTTTCTCTATATAATTACGCTTTAATATAGTAGAGATAGTGGGAGCATAAGTTGAAGGTCTTCCAATTCCCATTTCCTCTAATTTCTTTACCAGGCTGGCCTCGGTGTATCTTGGAGGATGTCTGGAGAACCTTTGTCTGGCAAGCATTTCTTTTAGATCCAGAACTTGTCCGACATTTAAAGGAGGTAGCATTCCTTTTTGCTCCTCTTCCATATCATCATCAGTCGATTCAATATAAACTTTCAAAAACCCATCAAATTTGACAACTTCTCCGTTTGCTATCAGGGTTTCATCTGTTGTTGAAATACTTACAGTTGCAGTAGTTTTTTCTATTTGAGCTTCTGCCATTTGAGAAGCAATTGCCCTTTTCCAAATCAGTTCATATAATCTTGATTGAGCATTATCCCCAGATACAGAACTTACATTAAAATTGGTGGGTCTGATGGCTTCATGCGCTTCCTGTGCGGATTGGTTTTTAGTTTTAAAAACTCTGGATTTAGAGTATTCCTTACCGAAGTCTTTAGTTATCGTTGATGCTGCACCATTAATCGCTTCCTTTGACAAGTTTACCGAGTCAGTCCTCATGTATGTGATTTTCCCGGATTCATACAGTTTCTGAGCTACCGACATTGTAAGAGAAACCGGAAAACCTAATTTTCGAGAAGCTTCCTGTTGTAGTGTGGAAGTTGTAAATGGAGGAGCGGGAGATTTTTTTGCAGGTTTAGTCTCAATATCACTGATTTTAAATTCGGCATTGAGACATTTTTGTAAAAATGAATCTGCTTCTTTTTCAGACTGAAACTTTTTTCCAAGTTCAGCTTTTAAAATTTTGTTGTCTCCAACTATGAAATCAGCAGAAACTTTAAAATACGATTCCGGTTCAAATTTATCGATCTCTCTTTCCCTTTCCACTACCAATCGAACGGCCACAGATTGTACTCTCCCGGCAGACAAACCTGCTTTTATTTTTTTCCAAAGTACAGGGGAAAGTTCATATCCAACAAGCCGGTCCAGAATTCTTCTTGCCTGTTGGGCATTTACCAGGTTCAAGTCAATTCCTCTTGGATTCTCTATAGCATTCAGGATAGCATTTTTAGTAATTTCTCTAAAAACTATTCTTCTGGTTTTTTGATCATTAAGGTCCAGTGCTTCTTTTAAATGCCAGGATATTGCCTCTCCTTCACGGTCATCATCCGAAGCAAGAAATATCGTTTCTGCATCTTTTGATAACTTTTTAAGCTCCTTGATGACATCTTTTTTATCTGCACTTACAGCATAGGTTGGTGTAAATCCATTTTCGATATCTATTGCAAAATCGTCTTTCGGCAGGTCTCTTACATGACCATAAGAAGACTTTACGGTATAGTCCTTTCCTAAATACCCCTCTATCGTTTTTGCTTTTGCAGGAGACTCAACAATTACCAGATTTTTCGCCATTTCCTAAAATTTAAATGCCAAATATGTATCAAAATTTTTACTAAAAGAAAATACACTTTGTCAATCCTCATTGTTTTTTAGTAATTTTTCCTTCTCCATTGTAACAATCTTGATATATGATTCGAACTCTACATCTTATCCGACATGCATCTGCTGGAGAAGCAAATAGTGACTTTGAAAGGCCATTGACTGCCAATGGCCAAAGAGATGCAACACATCTCGGTTACTGGATTCTTGAAAATTATCCTGAAATAGATTGGGTTATCACCAGCAAAGCAAAGAGAGCGATATCGACGGCAAAAAATATCTGTGAAGTATTGAAAATAAATAAGCTACATGCGGATCAGGATTTATATGAAGCACCTATTAGAATAATGCTGCAAAAAATAAATGAACTGAAAAATGATCATTTGAAAGTGATTTTAGTAGGTCATAATCCTACGATTTCATACTGTGCTGATTACCTTAGCGCAAGTCCAGCAGTAAGTATGGAGCCAGGAAGTATGATTACTTTAGATTTTGAAGATCTCGATTGGAATGAAATATCTAAAGGGTCAGGAGTTTTTAAAGAATACATAAATAACCGTACCTATAATTAACCAATTAAAATGGCATATAATCCCAGTGATGTAGGAATAAAGGGAAGCTTATTTGGGTTTCCTTATGATTTGAAAGAAGCAGAACATGTAGTTATTCCGGTCCCCTGGGATGTTACTGTTTCATATGGAAAAGGGACTATGGATGGTCCACTTGCCATTATGGAAGCATCACCACAGTTGGATCTAGCTTTATATGGAATTGAAAAACCATGGGAATTTAAAACTGTAATGGAACCCATTCCTCATGAAATGCTACATGTCACCAAGGAAATAAGACCAATAGCTGAAGATCTTATTGAGGATATGGAGTCCGGAGATGATGTTACGAATGACCCAAGGCTGGTTTCAATAAATGAGAGTACTGATGAAATGGTAGCTTTTGTATATGAAAAATCAAAAAAACTGTTGGAGGAAGGTAAATTATGTTCTGTTTTAGGTGGAGATCACAGCACACCTCTTGGATTAATTAAAGCATTGGCAGATGATCAGGAATTTGGAATTCTTCAGATCGATGCACACATGGATATGAGAGATTCGTATGAAGGGTTCGTTCACTCGCATGCATCCATAATGTACAATGCGATGAAAATAGAGAATGTTAACTCGTTGGTTCAGGTAGGTATCAGGGATTTTTCACCTATTGAGGAAGAATATATTATGAATTCGAAAAAACCGATTCATGTATTTTTTGACGACCAGATAAAGGCAGGGATACATCATGGCATAAACTGGTCAGGATGGGTTCAGAATATCATAAACGTACTTCCGGATTCAGTATATGTCAGTTTTGATATTGACGGATTAAATCCAATTTATTGTCCTAATACAGGTACCCCTGTACCGGGTGGATTAGAATTTGACCAGGCCGTTTATCTTCTCGATGAAATAGTTAGAGCGGGTAAAAAGATTGTTGGATTTGATTTATGTGAAGTTTGTCCTTCTTCCTCAAGTGAATGGGATGCTAATGTTGGGGCAAGAATTCTCTACAGACTGAGTACCTACATGGCGATTTCACATGGAAAGCTCAGCTTTTCCTCATGAAAGTTATCGTAATTCCAAATTCCTTTAAAAATGCCTTAGCTTCAATTGAAGCTGCAGAATCTATCAGGAAAGGATTGCTTCAGGCTAATCCCAATTTAGAAATTATAACTCTCCCGTTTGCTGACGGAGGAGACGGTACATTAGATGTGTTTTCCTATTATTTTCATACAAAAACCATAGATATCAATACGGTTGATGCCTATCACCAAGCAATTGATGCTAAATATCTAATCGATGAAAATAGAAATCTGGCAATAATAGAGCTGGCAGAATCATCTGGTCTTAGAAGATTAAAGAACAATGAGCTTGACCCATTTTTAGCAGATACATTTGGAACTGGACTATTGATCAATGATGCGTTAAAAAGATCTTGCAAAGAAATAATTCTTACTGTGGGAGGAAGTGCAACGGTTGACGGTGGAATGGGTATTTTGAATGCATTGGGAGCAAAATTCTATGATTCACAGAACTCTGAGATTGATCCAAAAGGACCAAAGACCATATTGGATATTGATAGAATAGATCTTAGCTATTCTATAAAGAGGCTGGAAAATGTTAAACTCACAATACTTTCTGATGTAACCAATAAATTATTAGGAAAAGAAGGAGCTGTTTACGTTTATGGACCACAAAAGGGTATTCAAAAAGATCAACTTGAGAAGTTTGAGGAAATAATGACTCACTGGGCAAAATTGCTAGAACAGGAATCTGGTCAAAACGTCGATCAGGATTATTCTGGTGCCAGCGGCGGAGTTATTGCCGGTTTACGAGTATTGCCAAATGTAGAAATTATGGATGGAGCGGAATATAATTTGAGATTAAATGATTTTCACAAAAAAATCGAAACAGCAGATTTAGTCATAACCGCAGAAGGACAGATAGATAAGCAAACGGGTTTTGGAAAAGGGCCGGGACTTGTTGCTAAATACTGCGCAGAACAAAAGATACCATGTATAGGACTTGCAGGACAGATTGGTGAGGATTATGACCCAGTTAATTCATTTTTCACATCTGTTTTTTCCATAAATCCCAGACTTTTTCACCTGGAGGAAGCAATAGCAAAAACCTCTCAAAATCTTTTATTTACAGCACGTCAAATAGCTTCAATGCTTTTAAAGTGACAGAATATAGTCTTTAAAACTATTTGAATTATACTTTGCCATTCCTGAATGAGAAACTACAATTTTACCGTCTGGAGATATTACATAAGTTGAAGGTATCGCATTACTGCTGTAAACTGATGGTTTTGGAGACGCCAGAAAGTAAATTGGAAAACCATATTCCTTTTTCTCTACAAACTCTATTGCCTTTTGCGGTTCGTCATCCAGAGAAATCATCAGAAATTCAACTTCATTTTTTAGATCTGCATGCAATTGATTAATGTTGGGCATCTCAGCAATACACGGAGGGCACCAGGTTGCCCAATAGTTCATAAAAATAGTTTTACCTTTTAAGGTACTTATATCCAGTATGTTACCTTCTGAGTCCATTAACCTGAGGTTGTAATCAGCCAATACTTCTGATTCTTTCTCTAATGACGGGGATATAATACCGGTTGTAAGAATTGCGCGCTGTAATTGTCCTAATACTTCTGTATGTAAGCCGGTTATGTACAGAATTCCAAAGACTGAAATTAGAACAACCCATTCAATTAGCTCTCTTTTCTTTCGGTCTAGCTTCATTTGTTTAGTAATATATTCTTATCATAACATTATTGGCTGGAAATAATTCAGTAACGGCATCATTAATTTTGTGGATAAAATAATTTATCAATTGTTTATTCGAAGTTTATCAACCCATAATTTTGAAAGCTAATTTTGGATTGTATGGATAATTTTAAAAAGATTGCTGCTGAGTTAAATTTAAATTCAACTCAGGTTAAGGCCACAATAGATTTGCTGGATGAAGGCTCCACTGTACCTTTTATTTCTAGATATCGAAAAGAAAAAACCGGAAGTCTTGATGAAGTTCAAATTGCATCCATACGGGATCGGATTACTCAATTGAGAGATCTTGAAAAAAGGAAGTTAGCAATTCTAAAATCAATAGATGAACAGGGGAAAATGACTCCTCAGCTAAAAACACAGATTGAGGAAGCTGACACTATGGCCAGACTGGAAGATCTTTATCTTCCTTACAAACCTAAAAGAAAAACAAGGGCTACCATTGCTAAAGACAAAGGATTGGAACCTTTGGCAAATAAGATTTTCAATTATGAAATTAATGATGTCTTTAAAGGGGCTTCTGGATTTATCGATGCTGAAAAAAATGTATCTAGTGAAGAAGAGGCTTTACAAGGAGCAAGAGATATAATCGCTGAAAGAATAAATGAAACTGCTGAAATTAGAAATAAAATGAGGTTGTTATTTCTAAATGAAGCAACAATATCTTCAAGGGTGATGAAACGGAAAGAGCAGGAAGCAGCGAAATTCAAGGATTATTTTGAATGGGATGAACCAATAAAGGGAATTCCATCACATCGCTTATTAGCATTGAGAAGAGGGGAAAAAGAAATGTTTCTTTCACTCAATATTTCACCTGAAGAAGAAAAAGCTATTTATCTGATCGAAAAGGAAATTGATGTTAAGAGTAATGAATGTGGATTACAAATACGAGAAGCAGTAAAAGATGCTTACAAGAGACTTTTAAAACCAAGTATCGAAACGGAAGTCAGGCTTGAGACCAAGAAGAAAGCTGACGTTGAAGCGATTAAGGTCTTCGCAGAAAACTTGTACGAATTATTAATGGCAGCTCCATTGGGCCAGAAGAATGTATTAGCTCTTGATCCTGGTTTCAGAACAGGATGTAAGGTTGTTTGTTTGAATAAACAGGGTAAGTTGCTCGAAAACACGACAATTTTCCCTAATGAACCCCAGAAAAGAGTACAGGAATCAGCTCAGGTTATCATTAACTTTGTAGAAAAACACAATATCGAAGCAATTGCTATTGGTAATAGAACAGCAAGCCGTGAGACTGAAAGTTTTATTAAAAGCCTGGGACTTCCCTCATCGATTGTAATTGCAATGGTAAATGAAAGCGGGGCATCTATTTATTCTGCATCTGAAATTGCAAGAGAGGAATTTCCAAACCATGATGTCACAGTTAGGGGGGCGGTTTCAATTGGGAGAAGAATGATTGATCCACTTGCCGAATTGGTCAAAATTGATGCAAAATCAATTGGAGTAGGACAATATCAACATGATGTAGATCAGAATGAACTCAAAAAGTCTCTGGATGATGTTGTTTCTTCATGCGTAAATAATGTTGGAGTGGAATTAAATACCGCCAGTAAGCAACTTCTCACTTATGTGTCTGGTTTAGGACCTCAATTAGCTGAGAACATTGTTACATTTCGAGATCAGAATGGACCATTTAAATCACGAGAAGAACTTACGATGGTGCCAAGAATGGGTGAGAAGGCTTTTGAGCAGGCTGCGGGATTTTTAAGGATCAGTGATGGGACGATGCCTCTGGACCGGTCTGCTGTTCATCCTGAGAGATATTCTTTGGTTGAAAAAATGGCTGCTGATTTGTCAGCCTCAGTCAGTGAGCTTATGTCTGGCTCTCAACTTAGGGATAAAATAAATTTAAAAAATTATACCAGTGAGGATGTTGGTTTGCCAACACTCAAAGATATTCTTCTGGAATTGGAAAAACCGGGAAGAGATCCCAGGCAGCAATTTGAGGTGTTCTCTTTTGCTGAAGGTGTAAATGAAATAACCGATCTGAAAGTTGGAATGGAGCTTCCCGGAATTGTTACGAACGTGACCAAATTCGGAGCATTTGTCGATATAGGGGTACATCAGGACGGTTTAGTGCATATCAGTCAGTTATCAGATAGCTTTGTTTCGGATCCTTCGGGTATCGTCAAGGTACATCAAAAAGTGAAGGTAAGAGTAACAGATGTTGATGTAAGTAGAAAACGGATTTCATTAAGCATGAAATCATTGGACAAACAACAAAAGAAATCCTCTGACAAAAAGTCTAACAAAGATTCGGAAGGAGATTTTCAAAGTAAGCTTGCCATGCTTGCAGGTAAATTCGGTAAAGGCTAATAGTTTTTTTACATTTGGTGGAAACTCTTTAAAAATGAAAAAACTGTTTTTACTTTTTATTGTGACGATCCCTTTTCTGGCTGTAGCACAGAAGAAAATAAAGTATAAAGAGCTATATCCTTTACTTGAGGAAAAAAACTATATAGTTGCTGAAGAGCAACTTAGGCAGTTTTTATCCAATGATAAGAATCTGGATGAAGGTAATGCCCTATATCATATGGGCTTGATCTTCAAGGATAAATATGATAAGTATGACATTTTATCAGACACTACAGCTTTTTTTACATTGGGGGATTCTGCAAATTATTTTTTGAGCCAGGCATTGGTTTACATCGATGAAAAAGAGCTGAAGAAAAATGATGAATACTATCAGTCGTTTTACAGAAGAGATTTAAGAACAGGAGAATTCGCAATCAAACTTTCTGATGTCCATCTTGATATTGAAAATCTTATTGAAGATGTTGAAAATCGAAGAAATGAAACCCTCAATTTGTACACACTTTTAGCGCAAATAAAATTATCAGAGCAAAAAGAGGTAGAATTATACAATGAATTGATTTCAAATTATGAATCAATAAATGAAATGTACTTTGAAGCAGGACTTGATGAGATTAGTAACCTGGGTTCAATTAGCGATGTTCACTATACTTTAACTGAGATTGCTGAAAAAATCACAGAATCTGCTCAAAAACTCGGCATGAAAGATCACTATGATAGTTTAAATTTATCAGGTATTACAGGTTTTTCATCGTTGAACCCGAGGATGGACCCCTATGACGGCAGTATTGAGGCCTGGAATATGGACGTATGGGTTTCAGACGTGAAAAATATAATTAATTCGGAAGTTTCCCAGTTTAAGTCACAACTGATCTCAATTGATAGTGAGATTGCCGGAGATAAAGAAAAAGTCGTTGGCTCAGTTACAGATAATATCAGATTAGATATTCCACCAGAGTTAATGGAAACCATTGAAAAATATAATGCTAATCCAACTCCACTATTGATTTTAAATAGCAGGATACTTGAAAATAAGTTCCTTGGTCTTTCAGATACAGTCCTTAACCCAAAGTATGGCGATAGTTTATATGTTAGCTACCAACTGGATATTTCAGATTCATTATTTAGGTTAAGCAAAAAAATAGACAGTACTACAACCCTTGCCCTAAGTGTTGTAAATGATTCAGAATTTTCATACTCTCAGTTTTTTAATGAAAGATATCAAGGTTTTGAAAATGCAAAGAAATACATAGTTGAATTGAACACTTGGAGTAAACAAAAACAAGCTGAATTTGAAGAAAAGATTGCCTATTGGGAGAAAAGAAATAATTGGGGAATATTAGAAAATGATACTATTCCGCTTAAAATCAATACTATTTCAGATTACAATGGATCTTACAAGGTTCAAAGGGTATTTAACTTTGAACCTTCTGATGTTTTTGCTTTGGGCGTTAATTCAGACTCAGAGCAGGGATTTGTGATTAGATTTGGACTGGATAGGACAGCTGTTTGGGAGCAAAAATTTGAATTACCATTTAATATTGGGGACTCTTTGGCCAATATTAAAATTGATTCACTTATTTCGGGTGCATCAGACTTTACTTTCTATTTTTTCAATGATTCCTCTGAATCAGATAAAAACATAATCTTGATTAGTCTCAATAATGAATCTGGTGATTTCAATTGGCAGGCTTCTTATAATATCAAAAAGAAGCCAGAATATTCTACATATAGTGATCCAATCAAACAGCATACAATCTTTTTATATCCGGAAGATATGTACCCGCTGCCAAATGATGAACTTGGATATATTGTTATAGATCGAAATGGGGAAATACGTTAGCATATTATTTATCTGGGTTTTTTGTGTGTCATGCAATGATGATTTGCCGGTAGGATTGTACGGCTATCAGGTTCAAAATCTTCTAATTGGTGATTCAGTCAAAGTCTGGCAAAATTCTTCAGATCAGAGTACGCTTCCGCAGTTTTTCAAGATAACATCTGATGAAGATAATATCAGGGTAATTGGTTATAATCAGGAAGATGATACACTATTTGACGAGCTGGGAAGAATTAGCACTTTTGAGATATTTTTCACTGATTCAATTGTATTTTCAGAAACTTATTATTGGAGAATTAAAAGCTTAAGAAACAGTAATTTAGAATTTGATGCTATTTTTACGGATAATTCTGTTTCAGCAAGTTTTATTCATGCTGATTCAGATTAATTATTTGTTAGTATTTTAATATTTTTTATTTGAATAATAATAGTTAGGTTACTTTTGCCTTACAAAAGTTATTAATTACGCGTAGTTTTAAATATAGTTCACCATCAAATGAAAATTTTCAAGTCATTTATTTATCTCGTCTGCCTTTTTGGAGTTTTCACATTGTTTGCCCAAACTGGCCCAGCTGGAATCGGTAGTTCAACCAATAATGTTATATGGTTAGATGCTGGAGACATTGCAATTGCAGATGGTTCAGATGTCGTTACCTGGACAGATAAATCAGGCAATACAGTTGTCTTTGGCACTTCATCATCAGGAAACCTGCCAGATTATGAGACAAATGAAGTGAATGGCCTTTCAGTTGTTGAATTCGATGATTCTAATGCTGAAAGACTTGTGGTAAATCCATTTGGAAATATGCCTACAGGTGAAATCACGACCATTATTGTTTTTGCAACCAATAATACATCTGAAGGAATTATTTCATATAATACAGCAGTCAGGGATAATGCTTATTTGCTATTTGATGCTGGAAATGTAAGAACATACATCGATGGAAGTAGCGATGCAGGAGGTGATTTTTCAGATGGTACAACAACATTTAACATTTTTACTTCTTCTTGGAATACTATAGGTGGGTCATTAAATCATTACAAAAATACATCGAATATCAATTCAGCCTCTATTGCTTCCGGATCTTCAATTCCGGTTGGAGGATCTTTGGCATTAGGTGGTGAACAAGATGCTGTTGATGGGGGTTATGATGCTGTTCAGGATTTTAATGGTAAGATAGCAGAGATCATCATGTTCAATGAAGAATTGAATGATGCGGAAAGATTAATCATAGAAAACTATCTTTCTGAAAAATATAATCTTACCATTACAAATGATTTTTATTCCAATGCAGATGGTTATAATACCGATCTGATGGGAATTGGAACCCAAAATGGAACCGATAAGGTTTCTACATCTGGATTTTCTGACGGTCTTCAATTAAATGAAATAGGAGGTTCTTTAAACTCAACCGACGAATTTATACTTTTTGCACATGATGGATCACCCAATACAGATGGAGTAACAACTGGTTATACAGACCCTGAGATAACTAACCGATGGGGAAAAGACTTCTATATTGATGCTAGTTTAGGAGAGCTTGCTACAGAAGTTGAAATGGTTTTTGATTTCAACAGATCACTTGGAACTACCCCCTCGGGCAGTGCTTCAGATTATGTCTTACTTTATAAAGAAAATATTGGTGACAATTACGAAAGGGCTTTTGCCATATCCTATGATATTTCCGGTGATCAGGTAATAATAGAAGTACCTTCCTCTACTCTTAAATCTGGTTATTTTACTTTAGGAAGAGGTACACAACTAATTTCCAGAACGTGGTACGCTCTTCAGGATGGAAACTGGAGTAACCCTTTGACATGGACACTTGACGCAGGTATAAGCCCTGTTCCAAACAACCCTGGAAGTGAAATTCCACAGGCTCTTGACAATGTAGTGATCAGAAGTGGAAAGATTGTTACGATACAGGCAGGTACAGATGATTTAGAATTGAGATCTATAGTTGTCGATGGTAGATTAAACCTTACTACTTCAACAGGTCATGATTTTACAGAAATTGGAGGAAATGGGATCATAACACTTTCAGGAAATGGCGGAGTAATCAATTTTCCTGATGGCCTTACCACATTTTCAGCAGGATTTTCTGATGGAACTAATGGTGGAATACTGTTAATCCAGGGAACAGGACTTAATCTGGATACCGATTATGAATTTAACGATGTCAGAATTGAACTCAATAATGGTACTGATATAGTTTCAACATCAGGTGATTTTACCGTGAACGGAGATTTTATCATTAGAAGAGGAACTTTCCAGTTTGGTGATGGTTCAGGTACAAACCGGACTGTAACTGTTCAGGGGAATTTTGAAATTGAAAATGATGGACCTAGCCAGGATGGAAGGGTAGCTGTTGCGGTAGCAAATGCCAGACACCAACTTGACCTTTTTGGAGACTTCTTAAATGAAGGAACTGCAAGTTTTACACAAAGAGTGGCTCCGGATTATGTCAATGAAGCCACAGATGGTGTAGTTGATGTTAATTTCTTAAATACCAGCGCTGATCAGGCGATCAATTGTAATGGTGTAACTAACTTTTACAGAATCGAAATAAGTAAAGGTAGTGATGCTACATACATAGCAGACCTGCAGGCAGATGATACCGGAAACTTTAATTTATATGGACCTGCAAATGACAATATGGATAACAATATTGTCAATACAGATCAGGTTTCTTTTAATGACAATGCACTTGGACTAGTTTCAGGTACACTAAAAATAGGACCAAACATTGAAGTTCCTGTTCTAAACAGAGCGACCAACTATTGTATTGGATCTAATGGAAGATTGTGGGTTGACGGAGGAACAGTTACCAAGAATATCGCAACCGCAATAGTTCCATACGGTGTTCTGGAAGTTTCCGCAGGTACTTTAACTGCTACAGGAAACAGCGGTATTACACTGCGGATAAATGGACTCTTTAGAATGTCCGGTGGGGAAGTGTTTACAAATAATATTAGAACATCAGTTCAGGGAACACAAAGTCTTGGGGGTATTAATATTACAGGAGGTACCCTTTTGCTTGATGGTACCCTTGGGGCAGGAAATGCAAGTGGAGATTATTATATAATGTCATTGACTTATCCTGGTAATGTATTCCTAATGTCGGGAGGGACATTTACAGTTAGAAACCCAAATGGACGCGGTGCAATATTCATAAATAGCGATCCGGGAAATATAAGCGTTACAGGAGGAAATATGATTTTTGAATCCTCCAATGGAAATGATTTCCGAATTACCAGTAGAGCACCATTTTACAATGTTAATATGCGTGCTGCATCAGGCAGTGTATCAAACTTTATTCTTGAAGGGGGTACATCAGGAAATGGAGGAAATGCAGTCACCCTTTCTGCTCAACCGTTGAGAGTGGTTAATGATTTGATAGTTGAAGGCTACGGAGATGCTATAGCTCCTTACACCAATAATCCAAATGGAGATTTTGCAGCTGTTTTCGAGCCGGTAACAAGCAATTCAAATATTAATGATGTTTATGTTGGAGGTAGCTTTTTAGTTGGTTTGAATTCGGATTATATATCTTCCATAAATTCAAATAATGATCGAAACACCACTTACTTCTATCAAAGTGATGCTACTTCTGCAATCGACACTCTTTTTTGGGGTAATGATATTTCAGTAGATATTGGAGGTATCAGTCTTGACAGAACCAGTGGTAATGAGTTAAGGTTTGTTAGTAATGGAAATGATAATGGAGCTATTCGAATGAGAGTTAGAGGTGACCTTGAAGTGATTTCAGGGACACTTGACCAGAATAAATTTACTATTCAAACATTTGGAAATGTAACTAATAATGACAAACTAGGAACATGGTTTACATCAGGTGATTACCCAGTAACTGGAGTAGGGACTCCCGAAGGAGCGCAAATACGATTACTATTAGGAGCGGCGGATGTTTTATCAGTAGATGATGATGGAGCAACTTTTGGAAATTTACAAATAAACGCAAATCTAAATAATGCTGTTAGTTTTGATGGTGATGTAATTATAGAACGTTTTGACCATCAGTTAGGATTTATATATATAGGTCCGAATAGTTTAACTATCGATGACTATCATAGTATAGGAAGAAATAATTATACTGGTGGTTCTACTCCAACTTTTGAAGATGCAACTGAATCGTTTATAGAATCTCCTTTAGTAAGTTCTTTCTTGCGAGTTGTAGATTTAGGAAGGTTTGATGATGGTAATCCTTCAGATGGTGATCAAAGAGCTTTAATCATTACAGATGGAAATGCCAGTGATGGTGGTTTATCACTAAAAGTTACTGGCAATTCACTTGCAGGAACAGCAGGCGCAATCAATAATTATGATAACCTTAACCAACTTACCTATCCAATTGCGTTTACAACTGACCCGGGAAATCCAGATATTTTGGAACCAGGGGCCAATACATATTATAGACCAGCACAGGTTAAAATATCCAATTTTGTGGATGATGGATATATCACTATCAGACCGGTAAGTGGAGAACTACAGACCACTGAGCTCACGGGAGGAGAAATACTTCAACATTACTGGAGAGTTACTCATAGTGATTTTAGTACTTTACCAACAGTTGCTTATAGGTTTTATTATAGAAATCAGGAAGGCGTAACAGGAGTTGATTTACCTACGGGAGTTGCGAATGAAGCTACTTTTGTACCGGGTAAGGTGCAGGATGGTGGTACCTATCAGCGATCTTATGAATCCAGTACAAATGCAGAAGAAGATACAGATGGTGTTTACAGTGCGCCAGTTGATGCAGATACCCGGGTTATTATTTTCAATGGGGATAATATTGGGACCACTGATGATGATTTATTTGACTTCAGTGCAGATGCTCCCGGATTTACGTTGGAAAATGCAAATTATACAGCTGGAGTAAGTGCAAGGTTTGTTGGGGCACCAACAATTTATTATTCAATAAATACATCAAATAGAAATTGGACAGATGGAAACGCCTGGTCTTTAACAAGAGACGGTTCAGCCGCTGGTTCCAGTCCTGGAGCAGGAGATATCGCTGTCCTTACAAGAGATAATGGAAATCCGGCAACAGACCCAACAGGCTATGGAGCAGGAGTATTTACAATAAATAATGCTACAGGTCCTGTAACCGTAGCAGAAGTTGTTTTTGATGATTTTGATCCTGTTAATAATAACTTCATTAGTGGTTGTCCCCGTATAATTTTTGATACTGACGGTAGTTTTGCTGCTTATAACTCAGATCTTAATCTGGTTAGAGTTGCAGATACGCATATTCCCGGACCAACACCTTTGGTTTCTCATAGTGCTGTCATCCAATATAATGTAAACAGCACATATAATTCCGCGGGCAGCCCATTTCCAAATGGTGATTTTGGTGAGTTTAATAACTATGAATACGCATTGGTTATCTATGCATGGGATGGTTCAAATGGAACTATTGATTTATCATCGGAAGCTACCGAGTATCCCACGATATGGTTTGCTGGTGGAAATTTAAATAATAGGATAATAAACTTCCCGGATGTTGATGTTACCGTTAGAGGTCGTGCCAATATAAATGGAAATATGAGAGTTAGAACTACCAACTCATCCACAACACGAACATTGACCTTTGATAATGGTGTTAATATGGGTTCAGGTTGTTGTCAAACAGGATATTTTGAATTTTATGGAAATGCTACAACTCCACAAAATGTAGTTGTAAATGGAAATATTTTGTACAATAGCTCAAATCCCGGACGAATTCAATTAGTTAATAACTCCGGTTCAGTAGTCCATAACCTCTCTGTTTCTGGGAATATTGATGTGGTAGGAGCAGGACAATTTAACTTAGGTAATGGCACAAATTCTAGTGTTGAATTAGAATTAACAGGTGATAATAATTCAACTTTTACGACTACTGCTTCTACAACGCCACAATTATATCGAGTTGTTATTAACAAAGGTAATTCCACTGATGCATCCTTTGCCTTTAACGATAATTTTAATATTCCAAATGCAACTTCTTCTTTCCAGCCATTTGAAGTAGTAAATGGACTACTAATTTTCAATGATCCGGCAATAAATTTTCTTATCGCAGATGGTTCGAACTTCGTACTTCCGAATGTATTTAATCCTGACGCAGCATCTGGTTCAGGAGGGTTAGAGATTCAGGATGGAACATTGAGAGTTCAGGGGAATAACACTGGAATAATTCTGGATGGGTTATTAAGAATATCCGGAGGTACCTTGGATATGGCTTCCGGTAGTGGAAATGGAAATAATTTTATTGAATACTCTTCAACATCTAATGCTCAAATTGAAATATCTGATGGAGTTTTGGAAGTTGGGTCACAGGTGAGAAGAGGTACAACTGCTACCACAGGAGTTTTAAAATATAATCAATCCGGAGGTACCGCGAGATTTGGAATTAATACAGCTCCAGTTGCAAATAGAGGAGTTTTTGAAGTTTTAAATCCATTGAGTTCATTTGAACATACAGGTGGAGACTTTACAATTGTGAGTCAAAATGGATCGGCAACTATTGCTTCACTATTACTGGATCCTGATCCATCTCTATCTAATGTGACAGGTTCCGTAATTACTTTCGGTGATGCAGACACGCCAGCCAGCCAAAATAATTTCGGTATAAATTCCACATTACCACTCAATCAGGTGGATATTAATGTGAATCCATCTAGTTCAGTCAAAATATACATTAATAACCTTGAGCTGAATACGCTAAATATTGATAATGACGCAACTTTCAATGCAAATGGAAATACTCTTTCCATCAATAATGACCTGAACAATGATGGTACATACACTTTCGGATCTGCACAGGTTACAGAATTTTTAGCTACGGGTGTTGGAAATATTTCAGGATCCGGAACTACAGACTTTTATATTCTTAGTTTCCCGTCTACTGGAACGTTTAATATAAACAAAGAAATTACAGTAACAAATGACCTGAATTTTAGAGGAGGAACGATCAATACTTTTGGAAATGCTGTTAACCTTCAGGGGAATGTTCTTTTTGATGGTTTTCATACAAGTGATGTAGCTGGTCCTGGTCTGGTTTTCAATGGATCCGCAACCCAGGATTTGACTAGTTTTGAGTCATTTACTTCTGAGTTTGGCACCATAACTATAGATAATTCAAACGGGGTTGAACTTCCTTTGAGTGGAACTGACTATATCGTAAATAATAAGGTAATTCTTGCAGACGGTGTATTTAATATAGGTTCCAACCTACTAGAAATGGAAACAGGAGCTTTCTTTGAGAACGGTTCAGGTGGAACTGCAAGAGCCGATTTCAATACCTCTAATATGGTGACGGTGAATACCAGTATCGTTGATAAAGGTGTGAAAAAGATTTTTGATGATTCTTATTCCGGTACTTACCTATATCCGGTTGGACTGGCGAACTACACTCCTGTTGAAATAAACATTACAAATATAGACGGGTCAACTCCTAATACTGGCTTTATCACAGTAAAGCCGATTAATGGAGTTACTGACGGAGTTCAGGAAGACGATGATGAAATATGTACAGGTTCGCCTGATTTTAATGACCTTGCAAATATTCTTCAATATTTCTGGAATATAAAATCAAGCAATGTTGCTGATTTTGATGGATCTATTGTTACCTATCATGTTGATGCATTAGAATCTTTGGATCAGGTTGCTATCGATAATGGTTTCTCGTTAAATAATTATGCTCCAGCAAGACTTCTTGACCAGGACAGCGATTGGGACTTGAACTATTCAAATACGCTTTTTGATCAGGCGGGTAACTTTACAACTTTTAAACTTGACCCATCTACGGATTATCAAAACCTGACAAGTGTTCAGATCCAGGGTAGATATACTGCCGGTTTGACAAGGAGAACAGATGATTCAGGGCTGTTATGTGGGGGAGCTATTCCACCGACTGTACCAGTCTTTGAAACAATAAGTACCTCAACAAATGGTACAGTTGACGACGCTGCATCGTATATTGGAGGTGTGGCGCCTGGTTTAGGCCAATCTCCGGATTTAGAAATTAATGGGGATTTTGAGTTGGATGTTACGGATTTTTACCGTTTTAGAAGGGTTACAATCAATTCAGACGCTACACTAACTGTAACTGGAGCTGGTGTAAACCTTGGAACCGTAGGAGGAGAAGGTACTCTTAAGCTTATTGATAATCCTAATTTCCCAGCGGGTGATTTTGAAGATTATTTTCCGGATGCCAATTGTAATGGGGGTGGAGGCCTTGAGTATCAGGTAACTTCAGGAAATCAAACGGTACTTTCAGGACCAATTACTACGATTAGACGAGTTATTCTAAGTGGAGATGGAATTAAGGAAACTCCTAATGGAGTCAATATTGAAATTTGTGAAGATTTGATACTTCGTGATAATGGTACTTTTAGCTTAAGTGATAATGCTAGATTTGATATCAATGGAGACATCATTAAAGATGCAACTTCCGTATTTGATGGAGATTACAATAATGCTGAGATATTATTATCTGGTTCAGCGCTTCAAACTATCGATGGTGATTTTACTGGAACTCAGGCCATTCATAGTCTTGAACTTGATAATGCTGCTGGTTTGACAATAATCAATGGAAGTAATGACGCTGTGGAGATTGAAGATGAATTAGCCATAACAAACGGAAGAATAAGGACAAATGCAGACAATTCTTTAATTATGAAAAATGGTTCTTCCATTACAGCATTCAGTTCTTCTAATTATGTTGTAGGTCCACTTATTCGTCAGCTTTCAGCAAGTACGGGTACTTTCTTCTTCCCGATTGGTGTAAATGGTCGCTATGGATTAATGGCAGTAGTTGCTCCTTCTGTGACCGGAACAAAAGACTTTACCGTAAACTACTTTAATACTACTCCTGAAAATGATCCTTTAATTGGAGCAGACGTAGGGAATTTCTCTCCTGGTGCAACTTCAGCAGGTGTAGAAACGGTAAGTGGTAATGAGTACTGGTCTATTGATGTACCTTCACCTGCATCATCCAATGTAAGTCTTTACTGGGATGATCAATCAGATGTCCAGTCAACCATTAGTAATCTGAGGATAGTAAATTGGGATGATGGTAATTCATACTGGAATTTATTAGGAACTGTAGTAACACCAACAGGAAGTGTGAATACAGGAAGTCTGACATCCGGAACCTTAAGTTATAGTACTCAGTTGGTAACTTTTGCATCAGTGGATGCTAGTGCAACACCTCTGCCCGTTACACTTGTAGAATTTAAAGGAAGTGTCGAATCAGATCATGTACTTCTGGAGTGGACAACTTCTACTGAGATTGATAATGATTACTTTGAAATTCAACATTCCAGAGATGGAGAAAATTTTGAGGTGATTGGTTTGGTAGAAGGAAATGGAAATGCAAATGAATTGATAAACTATGATTTCAGACATTTCTCACCTTACTTCGGTGTGAATTATTATAGATTCAGACAGGTGGATTTTGATGGTAAATTTGAATATTCGCCAATAATTAGGGTTGATTTTGATCAAAAGACAAATGTCAGTTTGGTACTTTACCCAAATCCTGTGATTGAGAGTACTGTCAATGTCAAACTGCAGGGATACATTGATAATATAAATGGAGTCTATTTAATTCATGATATAACAGGTAAAATTGTAATGCAGGGTAAACTTGAAAGTAGAGATTTTAAACTAGACGTTTCAGGATTAAATAGCGGGCAATATTTCTTTAAAGCCCATCTGGGAGATAAGTATTACAACTTTAAATTATTAAAAGAATAGAAATTAAAAAAACCGGTGAAAGCCGGTTTTTTTTATGCCCCTTTGGCAAAGTTTATAACTCCTGCTACATATATTCCCGCAGTTTCTGTTCGTAGTACATTTTGACCAAGACTTATTTTCTGGTAGTCGTTCTGTTGAGCAATAGAAACTTCTTCTTCTGTAAAATCACCTTCCGGGCCAATGAGGAATAAAAATGAATCATTATTACCTATTTGTTCATAATTTAAACTTGTAGAAGTTTCATCGACTTTAGCAATAAACTTTTGAACTCCGGGAAAGTCATTATTAACGAATTCTTTAAAAGAAATGAGCTCTTTCAATTCAGTTTTATACCCGGATTTGGATTGTTTTAATGCACTTATGGTTTTTCTTTCAAGACGATCCAGCTTTAATCGGTTTCGTTCACTGTTTTTAGTCTGAATGAAGTATATAGTATCAACTCCAAGCTCACAAGCTTTTTCCACAAACCACTCCATTCTATCAATTTGTTTAGTTGGTGAAATTGCTATAGAGATACTGTGATTTTTTTTAATTTTTGCCAGTTTTTCGACCTCTGAGAATACTGTAGATTTTTTTGTTGTTTCAGTTATTCTTACAATCCAAACCCCGCCTTTTCCATCAGTAACATAAATATTATCACCAACCTTGTGTCTTAAAACGTTAACACAATGGTGGTGCTCTTCATTTTCAAGCTTAAAAATTGATTTTTTTAGCAAAGGTTGATAGAATAAGTGCATTATTTATCCAATTATTGATAATTTTACGTATAAATCACTAAAAATACATTAAAAAATGGCGCAATTACGTTTTAGGGCTCTAAATCTTGTTCAAGACAGGCAGCCCGTCAAAGTTGATCCCCCTTCTTCAAAAATATCAGATTATTTTGGGAAATTGACTTTCAATCAGAATACAATGAAACAAACATTATCACCTGAAATTTACAGTAAGGTTGATTATGCGATTAAAAACAGGAAAAAAGTCGATAATTCTACAGCAGATGCAGTTGCAGCAGCAGTTAGAGTTTGGGCAATGGATAGAGGAGTAACTCACTACACTCACTGGTTCCAGCCTTTGACTGGTGCAACAGCAGAAAAGCATGATGCTTTTTTCGATCCTTTAAAGGGAATTGAAAATTTAAAAGGCGCCGAATTGGTTCAACAGGAACCTGATGCATCTTCTTTTCCAAACGGTGGTATAAGAAGTACATTTGAAGCTCGGGGATACACAGCCTGGGACCCTTCTTCACCTATCTTTATATATGGTAAAACTCTTTGTATTCCAACAATATTTGTTGCATTTACTGGAGAAGCATTGGACTATAAAGCTCCGTTGTTGAAAGCTCTTGATGCAGTAGATCGTGCTGCAACTAAAGTTTGTAAACTTTTTGATCGAAATATTACCCAGGTTGATGCTTCTTTAGGTTGGGAACAGGAATACTTTGTAGTTGATAAAGCATTATTCGATGCCAGACCTGATCTTGTGTTAGGAGGCAGAACGGTATTTGGACATAACCCTGCACGAGGCCAGCAATTGGATGATCATTATTTTGGTGCTATCCCTACCAGGATTTATGATTTCATGAAAGATTTTGAGATTGAATCTCATAAATTAGGAATTCCACTTAGAACCAGACATAATGAAGTGGCACCTTCTCAATTTGAAGTAGCTCCAATGTTTGGTCCGGTAAACGTGGCTACAGATCAAAATCAGCTCTTAAAGGATGTGATGAGTAGGGTAGCGGATAAGCATAACCTAAAAGTCCTTTTTCATGAAAAACCTTTTGCAGGATTGAATGGAAATGGTAAGCACAACAACTGGTCTTTGATTACTGATACAGGTGTGAATCTTTTCCAGCCTTCAAGTAGTGCGAAGGATAATTTATTGTTCTTAACTTTCTTTGTGACAACAATCAAAGCTGTAAAGGAAAATGCTGACCTATTAAGAGGAAGTATTGCTTCTGCAGGAAATGATCATAGACTAGGTGCAAATGAAGCTCCTCCTGCAATTATTTCCGTCTTTATCGGCTCAACACTCACAAGAGTATTGGATGAACTGGAAAGTAATGGAAATATTGTTATAGAAAAAGGTGATAATCTCTATATGAAATTGGGGATAGATCAAATTCCAGAGATCATTTTAGATAATACCGATAGAAATAGAACATCACCTTTCGCTTTTACTGGTAATAAATTTGAATTTAGAGCAGTTGGTGGAGACGCTAATGTTTCTGATCCAATGATGGTATTGAATTCTATTGTAGCAGAACAGCTTACTGATTTCCACACCAGAGTTACTAAACTTATTGACGGAGGAAAAGAGAAAAGACTTGCTATTATTGAAGTTCTGAGAGACTATATCAAAACATCAAAAGATATTAGATTCGAAGGAGATGGATATAGTGAAGAATGGGTAGTGGAAGCTGAGAAAAGAGGGCTCTCAAATATTAAAGATACGCCAAGAGCCCTGGATTTTATTGTCGATGAAAAAGCGGAAAAAATCTTTGAGAAACATAAAATCATGAATAAGGTCGAAATGGAGGCCAGACATGAAATTAAGCTGGAAAACTATGTAATGAAAATTCAGATCGAGTCAAGAGTTATGGCCGACCTGGTAATGAATCATATAATTCCAACTGCAATTACCTATCAAAATAAACTCATCCAAAATGCGAATGGCTTAAAAGAGCTGGGTGTTGATGCTTCAGAGATTATTGCAACAATTCAGGATGTTTCCAAATATGTAAGTACTGCAAGAAAGCTGGCTTACGCCATGATCGAAGAAAGAAAGCGCATCAATAAGATTGAAGATACTCGTGAAATGGCGATTGAATATCATGATAATGTAAAACAGAAATATTTTGATGATATCCGATATGCAGTTGATAAGCTGGAAATGATCGTAGATGATGAGGATTGGCCGCTTGTTAAATACAGAGAATTACTATTTCTTAGGTAATAAAAAAAGAGACTGTCTCAAAAGGGCAGTCTTTTTTTTTACGAAAGAAGGCTGAAGGAAGTAAATCTTTCAGCCTTTTTTGTGAC
>CAYTFO010000039.1:0-7869 GCA_964437135.1 uncultured Roseivirgaceae bacterium
GGGTCCATGTAATAATACATGGTCGAGAGGTTCTTCTCGCATTTTTGCAGCCTCAACAAATATCTTTAGGTTTTCTACAATTTTATCCTGCCCAGCAAAATCTTCAAAAGAAAGAGGTCTTAATGCCTTTTCAAATTCTTTTTCTGATTGAGAAAATCCCTCTCCATCTGCCTGTAAATAATCCTCTCTCATGAATGCGTAATTACAAAAACAAATATAACCTTTTGATGATAGTATTCCTTGATGCACTAATATTGCAAATAAAAAAAATAACTGTGCAAGAAGATCAAAGAAAACGTACTTTACGAGTAATTCTCTTTCTGGCAGCGATTTTAATTTTATATAAAATCCTGAATAACAATAAGCCTGAGGAATTACAAATGGTTCAGTTGCGAGGGCAGACCATGGGAGCAGTTCCTTACAGTATTAAGTATAAGGTTGTAGGTGCAACTGATTATCAATATATCGTAGATTCATTATTAAAAGCTTTCAATCAGTCTCTTTCTACTTACATTCCATCTTCTGAAATCTCAAGGTTTAATAAGACGGATACTTTAGTTTTTGAAACATTACATTTTCCCAGGGTATTAGAAAAAAGCTTTGAAATACATAAGGAGCTCAATGGTTCATTTGATCCGACTATTGGTCCTTTGGTAAATGCATGGGGATTTGGACCAGATAATCCATACCCCAAAATGGATAGTGCAGTTGTAGATTCTCTGCTAAGGTATGTAGGATTGGACAAAATTCAATTCGAAGAGGAATATGCAGTTAAAAAACCAGGAGTTTATCTTGATTATAGTGCAATTGCTAAGGGATACGCTGTTGATTTAGTGGCTGAGTTTCTAACCATGAAAGGTATTCAAAACTATATGATTGAAATTGGTGGTGAGATCGTTACGAAAGGAACAAATGATAAAGATAAAGTATGGACTATTGGTATTGAGAATCCACTAATTTCAGGAAATGATCAGGAAGTGATGATCGCGGTCCAGTTGGAGGACAGAGCCGTAGCTACATCTGGTAATTACAGAAACTACTATGAGAAGGATGGGCAGCTTTATGCACACATTCTTGATCCCAGAACTGGTTATAATGCGAATAATTCTCTTTTAAGTGTGTCAGTTTTTGCAAATGATTGTATGACCGCAGATGCATATGCTACCGGGTTTATGATTATGGGAAAGGATAAAACAATTGAGTTTATAAATGAAAAAACTGATTTAGATGTTTTGCTTATTTTTAGAGGTGAAGATGGTAATATCCAGACCTATTATTCGGAAGGAATTAAAGATAAGGTAGTACAAGATTATTCAAATGAGACGTAAAGAATGGTTTGGAGAATGGTTTGATTCCCCTTATTACCATAAACTTTACAAGCATAGGGATAAAGAAGAAGCCAGATATTTCATAGATAACCTATTTTCTTTTTTACATCCGGATCACAATGACTTAATTCTTGACCTTGCATGTGGAAAAGGTCGTCATGCTATTTACATCAATCAGAAAGGATACCATGTAATAGGTCTGGATTTGTCTGCTCAAAATATTAAATATGCGAGACAGTACCAAACAGACACTCTTGAGTTTTTTGAGCATGATATGAGAGAGGTTTTTCACTTTGAGGGTTTTAACCTGATTCTGAATTTGTTTACAAGTTTTGGTTATTTCGATACAGAAGAAGAACATTTTAATACTATTAAGGCTATAAGTGACAGTCTGAAACCGGGTGGAAAATTTGTGATAGATTTTTTAAACCCGTTTGTAGTTATCAATAATCTTGTAAAAGAAGAAATAAAAAGAATTGATGGGATAGAATACCATATCAACAGATATTTTGAAAAACCATTTATTATTAAAGAAATTGAATTATTTGAAGGTGAACATCGTTTTAGTTTTCATGAGAAAGTCAGAGCAATTCGTAAAGATGAGTTTTGCCAGTATTTTGAAAAAACAGGGTTAAATATTGAGTATATTTTCGGTTCTTATGAGTTGGATGATTATAACCCGGAAAGTTCCGAGAGGCTAATTTTTATAGTAAGGAAATGATATTTTCGATTGTACTTCTTGTATCAGGGGCCATTTTTGGAGGTCTTATTGCACTAAAAACTAAGACCGGACCGGAAAATATAAGATTACCATTAATATTTGCTGGATCTTTTCTTTTTTCAATCACAATCATTCATATACTTCCTGAAGTCTTTACACTAGCTGACAATCCCATGAAGATAGGTGTTTATATACTCATTGGTTTTTTTCTACAGCAGTTTTTAGAAAAACTCACTTCAGGTGTAGAGCATGGACATTCTCACAGCCATAATTCTTCAACGTTTTCAATAACATATATCTTATTGGGATTATCCATACACTCTATTTTGGAGGGTTCATTGCTTATTCATTCTTCACCGTTTCACAAACATCATGAATCCTATTCGCTGTTAATTGGAATTTTGCTGCACAAAGCTCCAGCTGCCTTTGCACTTGTGGCATTATTTAAATCCACAGGATTGAGCGCAAATAAGACAATATTTTTCCTTATACTTTTTTCATTGATGTCTCCATTGGGATTGGTTTTAGGAGAGTATTTATTGAATTTTTCAATTCAGTCTGTATTGTTGTTGTTTGCTGTTGTAAGTGGAGGGTTTCTTCATATTTCTACTACCATTTTTGTGGAGTCCAGCCCCAATCACAGTTTCAAATTTGACAGACAAATTGTAAGTATTGCGGGGGCTTCTTTTGCAGTTCTTGCAGAATTTCTAATGTGATTATTTCCTGATTTAGTATAATAAATCCATTTAATTTATCTATAATTTACTAATTTGATATATTTATGCTAAATAAGTATATATATTAAATTTATTTTAGTGAAGTATCCTAAATGTCCGAGATGCAATTCTCATAATGCTGTAAAAAGTGGTATTGTAGGCAAAAGGCAACGTTTTAAATGTAAGAACTGTCAATACAACTATACTGTCAGCAAGCTTGGTAAAGCTATCGATAACTACTACGTGGTTAAGGCTCTGCAGTTGTATATAGAAGGTGTTAGTTATAGAGAAATTGAACGACTACTCGGTATAAGTCATGTATCGGTTATGAATTGGGTAAAAAAATACAAGATTAAACCTCCACAAAACTCAGAATACCGTCCTACTTACCGTATTGTAACACATAATGAGCTTCGGGAATTATTTTCCGATCCGAGCTTTCTTAAAGAATCAGGCCTATTACTTACCGAATTAGGAGATAAATATATGATGATTAAATGGGAGCGTTTCAGAGAATAAAATCTATAGAGTTAGCATATATATACATGTAGTTCTTTCATTTATTTCAATATTTTCAAATTAGAAGCTGCCAAATGGAATTTTTTATGAATTCCATAATTCAGAATAAAAATTTTGAAAATATGAAAAGAACACTATTATTTTTTGCTTTGATGGTGATAATTTTTGTTGTTATTGCTCAGGAAAAAGAGGAAGACAAAAAAGATCCTGAATCAGAGTACCCTGTTTCAAAATATGCACCTTTAAAGCTTAATATTTCAAAAGATGGAACAAAATATATACGTTTCATTATCTGGCATCAGCAATGGGTACAGACAAATAATCTGGCAAATGAGGACCAGAGTCTGCAATTACAAACATTGGTACGGCGTTCCAGATTTCTTGCCTATGCTCAAATTTCCGAAAGATTTTTAATTCTTTCTCACTGGGGATTAAATGGACTGACTACTAATAATATGACTTCGCTTGGTAATAATGGCGATGGTCCCCAGCTTTTTTTACATGATGCCTGGACTGAATTTAAGGTCTCACCTGGAAATGAACTATTTGTTGGAGGTGGGTTACATTATTGGAAGGGCCTGACAAGGCTCGCAAATCAAAGCACTTTGAATTTTATGACAATGGATAATTCCCGTCCATTTGTGCATTGGCATTCATTTGGGATAACAGATCAATTTGCCAGACACATGGGGGTTTATGCTAAAGGACAGATAGGAAAATTTGACTACCGAATGGCATTGAACAATCCTTTAAACCCTGGAAATTCATTGGGCGCTGGACAGGATTTCGGAGGGAGACAAAGCGATTTGACTTATACTGGTGCAAACACTTTGGAAGGCGATGATAACCCGGTAGGTAACACAATTATTGAAGGGTATTTTAGATACAATTTCTTCGATACAGAATCCACAAAGCTGCCCTATCAGGTTGGGACTTATTTTGGTGAGAAAAGATTACTAGGAGTGGGGTTGGGCTTTTTTGCTCACCCTAAGGGTATGTATGATAATGTAGCTCTTCAGCACGAGAATGTTCTTCACCTTGCAGCAGATGTATTTTATGACGCACCCATTGGCAAGAAAAACGCAATTAATGCTTATGCTTCAATCATAAACTTCAACTATGGTGAAAACTACATGTCAAGATGGGTTGGAACAGGAACCAATTTTTATGGTCAGGTTGGATATTACCTTGGAGCTATTAGGTTTATGCCATATATAGCCTTCCAGACAGGTAGCTATCAGGCATTCGATGATAATCTTAATGCTTTGGATATCGGTGTAAACTATCACCTGAATGGTCATAATGCTAAAATCACTTTAGAATATCATACAATATCCAATAATCCACTTGAAGGAGGAGTAGATCCTGTAAGTGGAGATCCAATTGGACTCAGACAATTAAGAATGCAATTACACATTTTCCTATAAAAGATAAATCATATAATCATGGATAAAATTAAAAGAAAACAGTATTGGAATAGAAATCTAAGGTATCTCTTGATCCTGCTTACCATTTGGTTTTTGGTATCCTATGCCTTCGGCATCTTATTCGTAGATGCACTCAATAATATTATGATCGGAGGATTTCCTCTCGGTTTTTGGTTTGCGCAGCAAGGGTCCATTTACACATTTGTCATCTTGATTTTTGTGTATGTGCGCCTGATGAACAAGCTGGATAAAGAATTTGATGTTGACGAAAAATAATCTAAAGATTTTTTAATTATGGATGTACAAACGTGGACTTTTATAATTGTGGGAGCAACTTTTGCTCTTTACATTGGTATAGCGATTTGGTCTAGGGCCGGATCTACAAAAGAATTTTATGTAGCAGGTGGGGGAGTTCCTCCTCTTGCAAATGGAATGGCAACAGCGGCAGACTGGATGTCAGCGGCATCATTTATCTCAATGGCGGGTCTGATAAGCTTTATGGGCTATGATGGAGCTGTTTATCTGATGGGATGGACGGGAGGATACGTACTTTTAGCATTACTACTAGCTCCTTATTTACGTAAATTTGGAAAGTTTACTGTTCCGGATTTTATTGGAGATAGGTATTATTCAGATGTTGCAAGAACAGTAGCCGTCATCTGTGCAATAATTGTATCCTTTACCTATGTTGCAGGTCAAATGAGAGGTGTGGGAGTGGTGTTTTCCAGATTCCTGGAAGTTCCTATTAATACTGGAGTTTACATCGGAATGGCATTAGTGTTTTTCTATGCAGTGCTTGGCGGAATGAAAGGTATAACCTATACACAGGTAGCTCAATACTGCGTTTTGATTTTTGCTTTTATGGTTCCTGCTTTCTTCATTTCATTTCAATTAACCGGAAATGTAATACCTCAGCTTGGATTTGGAAGTACATTAAATGATGGGACTTACTTACTTGACAAATTGGATCAATTACATGTTGAACTGGGGTTTGCTGAATACACAGATGGATCTAAATCCATGATTGATGTTTTTGCAATTACGCTTGCACTAATGGTGGGAACTGCTGGTCTTCCGCATGTTATTGTTAGGTTTTTTACAGTTCCACGGGTAAAAGATGCAAGGATTTCTGCAGGATGGGCGTTGCTTTTGATAGCTATATTATATACCACAGCACCTGCGATTGGAGCGTTTGCAAGAACGAATCTCATAAATACTGTATCCAATCAACCTTACGATGAAATGCCGAGCTGGTTTAGCAATTGGGAAAAAACAGGTCTTATTGCATTCGAGGACAAAAATGCGGACGGTAAAATCCAATATGTTGCTAATGCAGAACAAAATGAACTCACAATTGACCGTGATATTATGGTGCTTGCAAACCCTGAAATTGCAAACTTACCCAACTGGGTAATTGCACTGGTTGCTGCGGGTGGTTTAGCAGCAGCGTTATCAACTGCAGCTGGATTATTATTGGTAATTTCAACAAGTGTAGCTCATGACTTAATCAAAAAACAAATCAAGCCAGACATATCTGAGAAAGGTGAACTACTATGGGCGCGGATTGGTGCTGCTGCTGCAGTAATTGTTGCTGGTTACTTTGGAATTAATCCTCCTGGATTTGTGGCTGCTGTGGTTGCGCTAGCATTTGGACTTGCTGCGGCATCATTTTTTCCGGCAATTATTCTTGGTATTTTCGATAAGAGAATGAATAAGGAAGGTGCAATCTCCGGAATGATTGTAGGTATCACACTTATGCTGTTTTATATGATCAAATATAAATTAGGAGGTTTCGGTGGCGGTAGCCAGGAAGACTGGTGGTTTGGTATTTCTCCTGAGGGTTTTGGAACAGTGGCGATGATGATTAATGTCATTGTTAGTCTGGTCGTTTCAAGGTTAACTCAGGAAACACCTGAAGAAGTACAGGAAATGGTAGAGAATATCCGATACCCAAGAGGTGCAGGAGCTGCATCTGATCACTGATATTTATCAGCATTAAATATTTTGGACTGAGAGCATCAAAAAGTAATTTGTTAAGATGAATTCCAAGTTAAAAAGCGGACTTATACTGATTTTTACAATTCTCCTTGTTCTTATGAATTACCCGATGCTCGATGTCCCTTTTTCATTTCTGGGCAAAATACCAGGTGTTTTGATCTACCTATTAATTGTTTGGGTTGGAATTATCATTGTCATGCGTTTTATTTTCTTAAAATCAGATAAGAATTAAAATGAGCTCTCTTGGGATTATATTGCTCATTTTAGCTTATTTAATGGCACTTTTTTTTCTTGCCTACTGGCTAGATAATAGATCACAGCAAGGTAAGAGCATTCTAAAAAACCCATGGATATATTCTCTTTCTTTGGTTGTTTATTGTACCGCATGGACTTATTATGGGAGCGTAGGCAAAGCAGCTACTGATGGACTTAGTTTTCTTACAATTTATATCGGCCCTGTTGTAGTAATGCCCATCTGGTACCTGATCATTTCAAGAATGATCAGTATTTCGAAAATTCAAAGAATTACTACTCTTTCAGATTTCATATCTACACGCTACAACAATAGTATTTCTCTTAGTATTCTTGTAAGCTTCCTTTCAATTATCGGTATTATACCCTATATAAGTATTCAATTTAAATCGATTTCCACTTCATTTGATATTCTAACCGCAGGATATCATAACCCCGTATCCAATTTCCTTATGGATGAATCTTTTTATCTGATGCTGATTCTTGCAGTTTTTATAATTATGTATGCATTCAGATCAAGTGATACCACAGATAAACACGAGGGCATGGTAGGAGCTATTGCACTTGAATCTGTAATAAAGCTCATTGGATTCCTGTGTGTAGGTATCTTTGTGACTTATTTTATGTTCGATGGAATATCGGATATTTTTGATAAGGCTGATTTTTCGGATATTGTAAAATTTCAAAACCTGGGAGAAGGTGGAGGCTTTGAATGGTTTTTTCTTTCTCTTTTGTCTATGTCAGCCTTTATTCTCCTTCCGAGACAGTTTCAAATGTCTGTAGTTGAGAATGCATCCCCGAGTCACTTAAAAAACTCTATCTGGACTGTCCCGCTTTATATGTTAGCGATTAACATATTTGTTATTCCTATCGCACTCGCTGGTCAGATTTTATTGAACGGATCCGCA
>CAYTFO010000039.1:7879-23006 GCA_964437135.1 uncultured Roseivirgaceae bacterium
CCGCAGACCCTGATTTCTATATTCTTAGCTTGCCCATATCAACCGGGCAGGAAAGTATTGCATTGATTAGTTTTTTGGGAGGTTTTAGTGCTGCTACAAGTATGATTATCGTTTCTACGATTGCATTAACAACTATGGTTAGTCATAATATCGTAGTACCAATTGTGTTGAAAAATAAGGAAAATAAAGAATTTACACTGAAGTTTCCTTTGTTAACGAGGCGTATAGCCGTTTTCGGGATTCTATTTCTAGCTTATTTATATTTCAAATTTATTTCTGAAAAATACTCGATAGTATCAATTGGATTGATTTCATTCACAGCCATCTCTCAATTTTTACCGGCTACATTATTAGGGCTTTTCTGGAAAGATGGAAATAAAAAAGGTGCTATATCCGGAATTCTTATAGGATTTTCAGTGTGGTTTATTTTACTCATTTTACCCACTATAGTTGAAATTGGTCTTTTTCCTGAAGCGATAGTAAAAGACGGATATTTTAACCTTTCATGGCTGAGACCAGAAGCATTTCTTGGTATAAAAATGGGTCCCATAGCTAATGCGGCTTTCTGGAGTTTATTACTCAATACTATATTCTTTGCCGGCATATCAGTATTAACAGGCCAAACAGCTTCCGAAAGAAATATGGCTGAATTCTTTGTAGATGTAGAAAAATACTCAAAAAATTATGATGAAAAACTGATCTGGAAAGGAGCTCTAAAATATGCGGATCTAATAAAAGTAAGTGAATCTTTATTAGGGAAAAAAAGAACAAAATCGTCAATTCGGTTTTTTGAAGAACATTATTCAGTTTCCATGAAAGAGTTGGAAAACATGAACCCAAAATTTGTGGGATATATGGAAAGGCTTTTCTCGGGTGTTGTGGGTGTTTCATCAGCTAGATTACTTATTTCCTCAATTTCGAAAGAAGAAGAGATTGAAGTAGCTGATCTGGTACAGATCCTAAAAGAAAGTAGTGAAATTTCAAGACTGAATTCAGAACTACAAAGAAAAACTACAGAACTTAAATTACGCTCTGAGCAACTCGAAAACGCCAATCTCAGATTAAGAAATCTCGATAAAGAAAAAGATGATTTCATTTCCACAGTCACACATGAATTGAGAACCCCTCTTACGTCTATAAAAGCAATGGTAGAAATACTGCATGATAATTCAGATATTGAAATAGAGGATCAAAAGCGTTTTTTAAATACAGTTATCTCTGAAACCGATAGAATGACCAGGCTAATAAATCAGGTTTTGGACTTAGAAAAATTAGACTCCGGATCCATTCAGATATCTAAATCACCGGTTTATATCCAGAGTATTTTGAAGGAGGCACTTGAAAGTCTAAATCATTTGATAACTAATAAAAAGATTTCCATAATCAGGGAAATTGAAAGAGAGGGTGAACTTATAATTGGTGATCAGGATAGATTAAAGCAGGTATTCATAAATATTATATCAAATGCAATAAAGTTTGTACCAGATGAAAAAGGAAGCATTCAGATCAAGCTTTCCAGGCTTGATGATTTTGTTGAGTTTGTTTGTCAGGATAATGGTAAAGGAATTGAACCTGAATCCATTGATAGAATTTTTGATAAGTTTTATCAGGCAAGAGATCAGACAACAAAAAAACCTATTGGTTCAGGCCTGGGTCTGTCTATAACAAAGAAAATTGTTGAGCTGCACAACGGTAATATTACTGTTGAAAGCAATTTAGGCGTGGGTACAATGTTTTGTATTCGATTTCCATTGCTAACTAATAAAAAAGTAACTGAAAATAATGAGCAGCAAAGCTGAAATACAGAAAGTTCTCATTGTTGACGACGAACCGAATATTCTAATGTCATTGGAGTTTTTGCTTCATAAGGAAGGATATAAAGTTTTTGTAGCAAGAAATGGGATGGAAGCTATTGAGATTATTAATGCTAATATACCTGATGTGATCATTCTGGATATTATGATGCCGGAGGTGGATGGATATGAAGTATGTCAGCTTGTAAAAGGAAGTTCAACAACCAGTCATGTGAAAATCATATTTCTAAGTGCTAAAACAAAGGAAGTAGATATTCAAAAGGGCTATGAAATGGGAGCGGATCTTTATCTCACTAAACCATTTAGCACCAGAAATTTATTAAAGAAATTAAGAGAACTTGAGGAATGAAATATATTACATAAAGTGAAATAATTAATACCATGGCGAATAAAATTCAAACTTTAAGTGGGTATATCCACGAATATCAAAAAAGTGTACTTCAACCTGAAGAATTCTGGGGTAGAATAGCTGAAAATTTTTATTGGCAAAAACAATATAATAAAGTTCTGGAATGGAATTTTGAAGGTCCCGATATAAAATGGTTTTTAAATGGGAAACTGAATATAACTGAGAACATATTTGAACGACATTTATTCACACAAGGTGATAAACCTGCTATAATTTGGGAACCTAATGATCCCAATGAAACATCAATAACACTCACATACAGGGAGCTTTTTGAAAAAACATGTCAGTTTTCGAACGCTCTTGTTGCAAACGGAGTCAAAAAAGGAGACAGAGTTGTCATTTATATGCCTATGGTACCGGAAGCTGCTATTGCAATGCTGGCTTGTGCAAGAGTTGGAGCAGTGCACTCTGTTGTTTTTGCAGGTTTTTCTTCAACCTCACTGGCAGACAGAATAAATGACTGTGAAGCAAAAATGGTTTTGACGTCAGATGGAAACTTCAGAGGAACAAAAACTATACCTGTCAAATCTGTTGTTGATGAAGCATTGGAAAAAACCACAACTGTGGAAAAAGTAATTGTTCTCCAAAGAACAAAAAACGATGTCCAGATGAAGGAAGGCAGAGATATTTGGTGGCATGAAGCAATTGCCGGTCAATCAAATGAGCAAAAAGCAGAGTCGGTTGACTCCGAAGATATGCTGTTTATACTCTATACTTCGGGGTCTACAGGAAAACCAAAAGGTGTTGTACATACAACCGGAGGTTATATGGTTTATACTTACTATTCATTTTTAAATGTTTTCCAATACACTGCCGGAGATGTTTACTGGTGTACTGCAGATATCGGATGGATAACAGGGCACTCATATATAGTTTATGGTCCCTTACTTGCAGGAGCTACAACTCTGATGTTTGAGGGAGTTCCTACCTATCCTCACCCAGGTAGGTTTTGGGAGATTGTCGATAAATATGAAGTTAATCAATTCTACACTGCACCAACTGCAATTAGAGCTTTGCAGGCATTTGGTTTAGAGCCTTTGGAACCTTACTCATTACGTTCACTTAAGGTGATTGGTTCAGTAGGTGAACCCATCAATGAAGAAGCCTGGCATTGGTATCATGATCATATTGGAAAAGGAAATTGTCCACTTGTAGATACATGGTGGCAGACAGAAACCGGAGGAATTATGATTTCAGCCCTGGCAGGAGTTACTCCAAATAAACCTGCCCATGCATCGCTTCCATTACCAGGTATCCAGCCAATTATTGTTGATGCAGAAGGTCATGAATTGACCGGTAATAATGTGGAGGGGAATCTCTGTATTAAATTCCCATGGCCTTCAATGTTGAGGACGACATATGGAGACCATGAAAGGTGCAGGCAAACCTATTTTACAACCTATAAGGGCTTATATTTTACAGGAGACGGAGCTAAACGTGACCACGATGGTTATCTGAGAATTCTAGGAAGAGTTGATGATGTAATTAATGTGTCAGGTCACCGAATGGGAACTGCAGAAGTAGAAAATGCAATTAATGAGCATCCAAAAGTAATAGAATCTGCTGTTGTAGGGTATCCTCACGATGTGAAAGGTCAGGGTATTTATGCATTTGCAATATGCGACATGGAGGGTAGAACCGAGGAAAATCTAATTAATGAAATACGGCAGACAGTTAATAATATAATAGGTCCTATTGCAAAGCCAGATGAGATTCAGATTGTTCCAGGATTACCTAAAACAAGATCCGGTAAAATAATGAGAAGAATTTTAAGGAAAGTTGCAAGTGGTGAAATAGATAACCTTGGTGACACGTCAACACTATTAAATCCTGAAGTAGTGGATAGCATAATAGAGGGCGCAGGTCTTAAAAAATAAGGAATGGCTAACCTAATCTCTGATAGGGTTGCATATTTTTTGAAGGAATATCCTCCTTTTTCCTTTCTCAATGAAAAGGAACTGGAGGATATTTCTGTAAATATCACTATTCAATATGTTGAGGAGGCGGATGTAATATTTCAGGAGTCAGAACCGAATACCGGATTTGTTTATGTACTAAGAAAAGGAAGTGTAGAACTTTATAAGACCACTGATGCTATAAATGTGTTGATAGATAAATGTGAACCAGGAGATGTTTTTGGGGTTAGATCTGTTTTAACTGCTCAACTCTACAAAATGACTGCAAAAGCAAGTGAAGAATCGCTTATTTACAGTATCAGGACAGAGCAATTCAAAAAAATCTTAGAAGAAAATCACCAGTTCGCATTGTTTTTTGCAGCTGGTTATGCTTCCGGACAAATTATAGCGGGGAAAAACAGGGTTGAATCAAAATTTAATCTTCCTGAAAAGGAATCTGAACCAGTTTTAATTTATCCGGAAACTGTTTTGACATGCACAGTTGAAAACTCAGTTTATGAAGCAGCAGAATTGATGAGCTCCAGAAAGGTAGGGTCAATTATAATTGTTGATTCAGACTTTTTACCATTAGGAATCATTACAGATACAGATCTGAGGAATAAAGTCCTTGCTAAAAGATTACCGGATTCTACCAGCGTGACTGCTATAATGACCTCACCTGTTCAGACAATAGGGCCTAACCCCACAATAGTAGAAGTTCAGATTACTTTCATGAAATCACAAATCCATCATCTGGTTGTAACAGAAGACGGTACAAATAAATCGAGACTAAAAGGAATTATCTCTGATCATGATATCATCATGTCAGGTAATAATCACCCTGCTGCTTTTCTTAAAGAGATAAGGAATAGCAATGATCCCTTAAAATGGAAAGAAACCAGGAATAAGCTGGATGTATTGACTAATCATTTTTTAGGGAATGAAGCTTCGATACCCTTGATTTCAACTTTAATCACTTCAATTAACGATGCAATAATTCAAAAAGCAATTGAGTATGCCATTATTCAAGTTCCTGAAGCAGGTTCAATACCATTCAGTTGGTTATGCCTGGGAAGTGAGGGTAGGGAAGAACAATTATTGAGAACAGATCTAGATAATGCAATTGTGTTTAGATCAAACGGAAATATTGAAAATGAGCAGAATATTTTATTGAAGGTTGCAGAAATTGTAATTGGTGTTTTGATAGACTGTGGTTTCGAAAAATGTCCTGCCAATATAATGGCAACCAATCCAGAATATTGTCAACCTGTTGACAAATGGAAAGAGTATTATTCAGATTGGATTCGTCAGCCGGATGAAAAGGCACTGATGAATGCAACCATTTTTTTTGATTTTAGAGCCGTAATAGGTAATGAAGATATAGAAGAAGAGCTGCAGGGATTTTTACTTAACGAAATTAAATCCTTCCCGATTTTCATTAATTTTTTAGCAAAAAATGCACTCCAAAACCCTCCGCCATTGAGTTTTTTCAATAAGTTCCTTGTTGAAAAAAGTGGAGAACATAAAGATGAATTTGATATAAAAAAAAGAGCAATGATGCCTTTGTCTGATATTGCCCGTTTACTGTTACTTTCATCAGGAAAAATAGGTATTCAAAATACCATTGAAAGGTTAAAATTTATTAGTTCTACTGAGGATAAAAACAGCTCTTTATTCAATGACGCTGTTCAGGCTTTTGAGGTATTTCTTAAAATAAGAGCTAAAAATGGTTTACAGAACAATGATTCTGGAAGATTTATAGACATTTCTGCATTGTCCAAACTTGAAAAACAAAGTCTTAAAAACGCATTTCAGGTCATTTCAGAGATTCAGGAGATTGTAAAAATCAGATTTCAACTTTCCTATTTCAACTGATATGATTTCTTTTTTTAAAAAATCAGGAAAAATAGACATTCCCGCATATATTCAGGATTACAATAGTCTTGATTTTTCGGATTGTATTTCAAAAGATGTCGACGAGACTGTATTTATTGTTCTGGATTGTGAAACAACCGGAGTAAAAAAATCAGATCAAATTATAACTATTGGAGCAGTTAAAGTTTCAGTTAATTCGATAAATATTAATAATGTATTAGATCTTCAGTTTCCAAATGATAAGGGAAGTCAGGAATCAATCGTGCATGGGGAACTTAAAATCTCAGGGGGGCAATTAGAGGAGAATAGACAGAAAATCTTAGATTTTATTCAAAACCACCCAATAATTGGCCATCATATACAATTTGATATATCTAAACTAAATCAGCTGTTTAAAGTAGAATATCCATCTTTTAAAATCAAGAATAAAGTGATAGATACTATTAGTCTGACATTTAGACTTTTTAGGGAAGAGCTGAACAGATCTACCGCTCAAAACAAGTCTTTACAGCTTGAAAAATTGTGCGAAAAATATAATATTCCTATTGAAAATCGCCACACAGCTCTCGGAGATGCATTAATGACCGCGTTATTATTTTTAAAATACAAGTCACTGCTTAAAAAAAGGGGAATTATTAGCACAAAGAACCTTATTAAGTAGACTAAAACCCGAAGTTTAATTCTAAGACTTAAAGTTTAAGTTTAAGTTGGTAATATAAACTGCTGATAATAAGGTGTTTTTAAAAATCTTTTTTTAATATTGGGAAAAGTTAAGAACTTCATTAATGACCGCATTATATAGACAAAGCGATTTTTCCAATATGGATGATAATTCCAATAAGGCACTTTTTATGCAAATGTTAAATTCTACAATTGAAGGAATTATTTTGCACAAAGACGGAATAGGTATCGAAGTTAATGATCCTTTGCTTAAGCTTTTCGGATATGGAAAAGAGGAATTAATAGGAGCAAATCTGGCGAAATTATTACCTGCGCCGCACGAAGTCAGTAAGGTTTCCCAGATAGTAGATTCTGGCCAGGATACCACTTATACTGCTATGGCCAAAAGAAAAAATGGAACTGAGTTTTATGCGGAGGTTTCTGGAAAAAATATTGTGATTAATGGTGAGACATATAGAATAGCCTCAGTAAGGGATGTCACAGAAAAATATGAAGCTGAAAATAAATTAGTTGAAAGCGAAAAGAAATATAAAAGCCTCATAAAAGCTCTTGCAGATATTGTAATGGTGGTCGATTTTGAAGGCAATCTAATTTATGCAAATGATCAGTTGAAGGAACAGACAGGTTTTGATGTATCTGAAATTACATTTGGAAAGTATAATCCTTTAATATTTCCTTCTGATAATAAAGTATTCAATTACTTTATGGATATCGCTAAAGAGAACAAGAAAGAAAAACATAAATCGTTCGAGCTTAGGTTTATAAGTAATTCAGGGGAGATAAACTGGTATAGTACAATTCTATCTAATATTGAATTTGAAGGAAAGCCAGCAATTCAAATTGTAAGTAGAAATATCACTGAATCTAAACTTGCAGAAATTGAATTAAAAAGAAACAAAGAAAGACTACAGGATCTGGTAAGTGAGCGAACTAGGGAAATCAATCAATTAAACAAAGACCTGCTACATTCAAATTCTGAGTTAACAAAACTCAATTCTGAAATTAGCAGACAAAATATAGATTTAAAAACATTATTATCTCAATTAAAAAGTACTCAGAGGCAACTTGTTGATACAGAGAAACTAGCAAGTGTTGGAAAGTTAACATCAGGTTTAGCACATGAGTTGAATAATCCCATCAACTGGATAGGAGGGGTAATCAAACCGATGCAGATGAATCTGGATGAACTTCGTGAACTGATAAAGGAAAATGAGGGTTCAGAAATTTTTGAAGAGCTTGAGGAGCTTTTCAAAAATATCAAACGAGGTACAGAAAAAATATCAACGATCATAAAAACCCTAAGTGATATAACGCCAAGGGGTGACCTTGATAAAAAAGAAAGACTAAACCTTGAAGAATTGATTTACAGCAATATTTCATCTATGGAGTCAAGGTTTCCTGAGATTAATTTCGAATATAATGTCCCGGAGAGACTCTACCTTTATGCTAACCCTCTGGATATTCAACAGGTATTTTTCAATGTCATAAAGAATGCTGCAGAGGCTGTCGAAAATAGTGCAGGAGCAGTAAGAATCGATGTAAAGGTTGATAATGACGGGATTAAGTGTACCGTAAGTGATAATGGCCCCGGAATAGATGATAAAATACAGCAGGATATTTATGAGCCATTTTTTACCACCAGAACAGAAGGTAAATATCTTGGACTTGGTTTATACATCGTTAAAAGTATAGTAAGTAAATATAATGGAGGGGTATTTGTCAACTCTAGAATGGGGCAGGGTACCACATTTACTTTTACGATACCTGGTTGTCTAGATAAAAATAGCAGGAATTGATTATTCCTGCTATCTGTATTTGTATCTTAAGCAAATTGAGCACTTTCAGTACTTCCTTTCATTGCAACAGTCGATGAGTTTCCTCCCTGCACTGTGTTTTGTATCGCATCAAAATAAGTAGTTCCTACAAAAGACTGATGCTTTACAGCTTTAAATCCATCTTCCTGTAAACTAAATTCTCGCTCCTGCAACTCCGAATACCCGGCCATTCCTCTTTCATGATATGCTTTCGATAATTCAAACATCGAAGTATTTAATGCATGGAAACCAGCTAGCGTAATGAATTGAAATTTATAACCCATTTCAGCAAGATTTTCTCTAAAACTCAGCATCTCATTTCTGGTTAGATGAGCTGCCCAGTTGAAGGATGGAGAACAATTGTATGCCAACATCTGATCAGGATATTTTTCTTTTACAGCCTGTGCAAATTCCCTTGCAAGCCCTAGGTCAGGGTTTGAAGTTTCCATCCAAAGTAAATCAGAATAAGGGGCATATGAAACTGCTCTAGCAATACCAGCTTCAAGACCATTCTTTACTTCATAGAAGCCTTCATTTGTTCTTTTACCGATGATAAACTTTTGATCAATAGGATCAATATCAGAAGTGATTAAAGTTGCAGCTTCAGCATCTGTACGGGCAATGAGAAGTGTAGGTACATTTGCAACATCTGCAGCTAATCTTGCAGATACAAGTTTGTTTACAGCTTCCTTAGTTGGAACAAGTACTTTTCCTCCCAGATGTCCGCATTTTTTTGCAGAAGAAAGCTGGTCTTCAAAATGTACCCCTGCTGCTCCTGCTTCTATCATTCCAAGCATCAGCTCATATGCATTTAGATTTCCGCCAAACCCGGCTTCAGCATCAGCAACTATCGGTGCTAACCAGTCAGTATCTGAACCCCCATTTAAACTTTCAATTTGATCTCTTCTTCTAAGTGCGTTATTGATTCTTTTGACAACATTCGGAACAGAATTTGCTGGATACAATGACTGATCGGGGTACATGGAACCAGCAAGATTTGCATCAGCTGCAACCTGCCATCCACTTAGATAAATTGCTTCCAGACCTGCAGTTATTTCCTGGATTGCCTGATTTCCTGTAAGTGCACCTAAGCCTGCGACAAAGGGTTTTGCGTTAAGCTTATCCCATAGTTTTTTAGAAGTAGCTTTCGCGATGGAATACTCTACTTCGATATTTCCCTGTAATGAAACAACTTCTTCGGCGGTGTAGGGCCTTTTTACACCTTTCCATCTTGGGTTCTCTTTCCAGTCTTTTTTTATTTTATTGATTCTTTCAGTTTTCATTTTTTTCTTTTTCTATTTTTAAAAATTTTATTTTAGATAGTTGTATGCTTCCAGAGTTAAAAATTCAGTTAGTTCATCCTGCAGAACCAGTTTGTCAAATATTTCTTCAGCTTCGGAAAAACGCCCCTGATCAAAAGCTTCATTGCCAAGCATTTCTTTTATCTTCAACAATTCCTCTTTTTTAATTCTTTCATACAGTTTTTCACAGATCAATTTTCCATTTGATAAGTAAGAGGGATGATGAATCCACTGCCAAAGCTGAGTTCTGGATATTTCTGCAGTAGCGGCATCTTCCATCAAATTATAAAGAGCAGCTGCGCCATTTCCACTAAGCCAGCTTTCGAGATAAAGCAATCCGACGTTTATATTGGTTCTAAGTCCATATTCAGTTATAGTGCCAGTTGGAACCTTTAATAGTTCATCTCTATTGGGTGCAACGTCCAAACGCTTATTTTCAATTTGGTTGCTTTCCGGCATGTGTTCATTAAATACCTCCATGGCAACAGAAACAAGTCCCGGATGAGCGACCCAGGTACCATCGTGTCCATCCTCTACTTCCCTGAGTTTATCTTGTCGTACTTTATCGATTGCAGCCTTGTTTGCTTCAGGATCGTTTTTAATCGGAATCTGTGCAGCCATTCCTCCCATTGCATGTATATTTCGTTTATGGCATGTATGTATTACCAGATCAGTATATGCTTTCATAAATGGAACAGTCATATTTACCTGATCTCTATTTGGAAAAATTCGCTTGGGGTTTTTATTAAATTTTTTAATAAAAGAAAAAATGTAATCCCATCTACCACAGTTTAAGCCCGCCGAATGATCTTTTAGCTCAAATAGAATTTCATTTAATTGGAAAACAGCTGGCATTGTCTCTACAAGCACTGTAGCCTTGATAGTACCGGAGGGAATGCCTAAGTAACTTTGAGAAAATTTGAAGATATCATTCCAAAGCCTTGCTTCAAGATAACTTTCCAGTTTAGGTAGATAAAAATAAGGTCCGGTACCTCTTCGTAATAATTCATGAGCATTATGAAAGAAATAAAGTCCAAAATCAACTAATGCTCCGCTAGCCGATGAACCATGAATTTTTATATTTTTTTCAGGCAAATGCAGGCCTCTAGGTCGTACAAATAGTACTGATGTTTCATTATTTAAAGTATATTTTTTACCGTTTTCGTTTTCATATTCAATCGTCTTATTTACGGCATCTCGAAGATTGATCTGTCCCTCTACTACATTAGACCATGTAGGTGAGTTACTATCTTCAAAATCAGCCATAAATACCCTTGCTCCGGAATTAAGTGCATTAATGATCATTTTTCTATCAACAGGTCCTGTGATCTCTACTCTTCTATCCTGAATATCCTTTGGAACAGGTGCAACTGTCCAGGAAGAATCTCTTATACCTTTTGTCTCAGGTAAAAAATCCGGAAGAGTTCCTTCATCAAAAGCTTTTTGCTGCTGAACCCTTCTCTTCAGTAATTCTGATCTCGCCTCATTGAAGTGTTCATGCAAAGCCACTAAAAAATCCAGCGCTTCATTTGAAAGAACTTCATGATAAGTTTCTTTGATTACCCCTGAAATCTGCATTCCTATTGGGGTTTCTAGTTGTCTTTCTCTCGTTTCTAACATTGCAGTTTAATTAATTATATCAAAAAGTCCTGACTAATATAGCGAAAAAAATTAAATAGCGAAAATTCGCTATAAAATAATTTTCTCTAATTTCTTTATCTTTGGGTTATGGCAAAACAGCTATTCGAACTCAAATACATCTTTGGGTTGAAGATTAAGGAGCTAAGACAGAAAAAGGGGATTACTTATCAGGAGCTTAATCAGTGTACTGGACTATCAATTTCGTATTTAAGTGAAATAGAAAGCGGTAAAAAATATCCAAAAGGAGATAAAATAGCATTATTAGCAGAAGCTCTATCGGTTTCTTATGATGAGCTCGTGTCATTGAAAGTTCCTGACAAACTTCAACCAATTGTTAATCTTATAGAATCAGAATTTTTCAGAGAGTTTCCCTTAGAGGAATTTGGTGTTAATCCACAAAAATTAATAGAGGTAGTTGCACAGGACCCGACTAAAACCAATGCCTTTATAAAAACGATAATGCAGATAGCTAAAGGATATGAACTTAAGAAAGAACATCTTTTTTATGCTGCTTTACGTTCATATCAGGAACTTCAGCAAAATTATCTCGAGGATATAGAAGATGAGGTTGAAAATTTGAACCTTGAGTTTACCGAATTAAAAGATATTCCATTTCAGCCTGAAGTATTGGAAGAAATTTTATTGAAAATTGGTGTCAGGACAGACTATCAGAAAATATCTAAGTTTAAATCTCTTTCTAACATCAGATCTTTATATCATCCTAAAAATAGAATACTCTTTGTGAATAGTGGCCTATCGAAAGGCCAGAAAAATTTTTTGTTGGGAAGGGAGATTGCATTCCAATGGCTAAAATTGAAAAAGAGGCCTGTCTCAACACCTCCATATGGTGAACACGGCTTTGATATGGTTTTAAACAATTATCTGGCATCCTATTTTTCAGCTGCATTGATAATGCCTAAAAGAACAGTGATACCAGATATCAAAGATTTTGCCGCAGCGGATAAATGGGATAGCAATGAGTTTCTAAAATTTTTATCCAGGTATGATGCTACTCCTGAGATGATAATGCAACGGCTTACCAATATCCTCCCAACCTATTTCAAGCTCAGGAATTTATTTTTCTTAAGAATGCTTAAAAAGGGCGGGAAGTATTTTATGACTAAAGAATTGCATTTAAACAATATACATAACCCTCATTCAAATGAATTGAATGAGCATTATTGTAGAAGATGGCTTGCCGTTGATATTATAAATCAGCTTGAGACTTCGGGCGAACGTATTTTATCAAAAGCTCAGCTTTCCAAATATTACGATTCAAAAAATGAATATTTCTGTTTGTCAATTGCATTTCCGAATGTATCTAATGATCAAGAATTTATAAGTGTAACTATCGGATTTTTAAATGATCGAACACTTAAAAAGAGAATCAAGTTTATCGATGATCCACAGGTGTCTAGAAAAGAAGTGAACATAACCTGTGAAAGATGTTCGGTTAAAAATTGTGCCGAGAGAGCTGAAGAACCTCTGATTAGTAATCAGCAATCAGAAGAAAACATCATACTTAAGGAGATCGAAGAAATTTTGGCAAGTAATGATTAAGTGAATAAAAAGCCCTGACTTTTAATGTCAGGGCTTTAAATAGACAAACAAAATAGATAATTAACTTCCGCACATTTCACATCCTTCAGGATCATCCAAAGAGCATTGCATAGCTTGCTGATTTTGAGCTTTTTGCTCCTCAGCGGTACTTGCAACATATGCTGCTTGTTGTTCCTGAACCTGTGCCGGCTCTTCTTTTTTATCTTTAGTTACTGTGAACTTGATTGCATCGGTCGCTGCTTTAGTTCGTAGATAATACATTCCTGTTTTAAGACCTTTCTTCCAGGCATAGAAGTGCATTGAAGTCATTTTCCCAAAGTTTGCATCCTTTAAATGGATATTTAAACTCTGGCTTTGACATATGTAGGCACCTCTGTCTGCTGACATGTCAATGATTGTCTTCTGAGAAATTTCCCAAACAGTTTTGTAAAGTTCTTTTATATCTTCTGGAATCTCAGGGATATTCTGGATTGATCCGTTTTCAGCTTTGATCTTATTCATCATCTCTTCATTCCATAGTCCCAGCTTTATCAAATCATGCATCATGTACTTATTTGCAACGATGAATTCCCCTGACAAAACTCTTCTAACATATAGATTAGATGTAAATGGCTCAAAGCACTCATTGTTTCCAAGTATCTGTGAAGTAGAAGCAGTTGGCATAGGAGCTAATAATAATGAGTTACGAACTCCGTGTTTTTTAACCTTTTGCTTCAATTCATACCAATCCCATCTTTCTGATTTGGGAGTAACTCCCCACATATCAAATTGGAAGATTCCTTTCGAAACCGGCGAGCCTTTAAATGTTTCATATGGTCCTTCCTCCATTGCAAGCTCCATTGATGTTTCCATTGCTGCAAAGTAGATGGTTTCGAAGATATCTTCATTTAGTCTTCTGGCTTCATCAGAATCAAAAGGATGACGCATTAGAGCAAAAGTATCAGCTAATCCCTGAACCCCAATTCCTATAGGTCTATGTCTCATATTTGAGTTTCTGGCCTCCGGAACAGGGTAATAGTTGATATCTATTACCTTATTAAGGTTTCTTGTAACAACCTTGGTGATCTTGTATAGCTTATCAAAGTCGAATTTCTTGTCTTCTGTTACAAATTTGCTGAGGGCAATAGAAGCAAGATTACAAACAGCTACCTCATCTTTGGAAGTGTACTCAATAATCTCAGTACAAAGGTTACTGGATCTTATTGTACCAAGATTCTTTTGGTTACTTTTTCTGTTTGCGTGATCCTTATATAAAATATATGGTGTTCCGGTCTCGATTTGACTTTCCAAAATCTCAAACCATAAATCCTGTGCTTTTACTGTTCTTCTTGCTCGTCCTTCAGATTCGTACTTTTCATAAAGCTTTTCAAATTCCTCACCATATGCGTCGAATAGACCTGGTGCTTCGTCCGGGCTAAAAAGAGACCATTCACCATTTTCTTCTACACGTTTCATGAAAAGGTCAGAAATCCACATAGCATAAAAAAGGTCTCTTGCTCTAAGTTCTTCCTTACCGTGGTTTTTCTTCAACTGCAAAAATTCAAAGATATCAGCATGCCATGGTTCAAGATACATTGCAAAGCTGCCCTTTCTTTTACCTCCACCCTGATCAACGTAACGAGCTGTCATATCAAAGTTTCTAAGCATGGGAACAATACCATTTGAAGTTCCATTAGTACCTTTGATATAAGCTCCTGTCGCTCTTACATTATGTATACTAAGACCTATTCCTCCGGCAGATTGCGAAATTTTAGCACATTGCTTTAGGGTATCATAAATACCATCAATGCTATCATCCTGCATTGTTAACAAAAAGCATGAAGACAATTGTGGCTTAGGGGTACCTGCATTAAAAAGAGTTGGAGTAGCATGAGTAAACCACTTTTCAGACATTAGGTTATATGTTTCGATTGCTGCCTTTATATCCTCTCCATGGATTCCAACAGCCACTCGCATCAACATATGCTGAGGTCTTTCAACAATTTCACCATCAACCTTTAAAAGGTATGACCTCTCAAGAGTTTTAAAACCAAAATAATCATATTCAAAATCTCGAGAATAAGAAATTTCTTTATTGATTCGATCCTTATGATTTAAGGCGTTAGTGTAAAGCTCCTGGGAAACAAGGGGACTTTTA
>CAYTFO010000040.1:0-22877 GCA_964437135.1 uncultured Roseivirgaceae bacterium
TACAGCTTTTATAGACTACATACTAAACAATAAAAATGTAATGTATTTAATACATACTGAAGTCCCTTCCGAGCTCAAGGGCAAGGGCGTAGGAAATAAAATGGTAATAGAGGCTTTGAACTACATTAAAGAAAAAGGATATAAGCTGGCACCACTTTGCCCGTTTGTTGCAGCCTTTATCAAAAGAAATGAAGAGTATAGGACATTATTAGCGGATGGATTTAATGTTTAATATAAGTTTATGAATAAAGTAAAAGAATATAAAAAGGAAGATCTTACTGTGTTCTGGGAGCCTGCAAAGTGCATTCATTCTGAAAAATGCTGGAGAGGTCTTCCCGATGTCTTTAATCCAAAAGAAAGACCATGGATAAATGTGGATGGGGCTTCTAAAGATAGCATTATATCTCAAGTCAAAAAATGTCCAAGTGGTGCTCTTTCCTATGAATTGGAGAATCAACAAAAACCGGAATAAAATCAAATTAATAATATTATGACTAAAGTTGAAGTATTTAAAGATGGCCCTTTATCTGTTTCTGGACAGTTGGAGGTTAAAGATCAGGATGGTAATACCACAACAAAGGAAAAAACTACTTTTTTCTGTAGATGTGGAGCATCATCAAACAAACCTTATTGTGATGGATCGCACAAGAAAATAGATTTTAAGAGTTGATTTCTCAATAAGCATTTACCACTGCATCATCCAGGTTATTGTCCTTGAGCTTTTCTTTAGCTTCCTCGTTGAGTCTCTTTATTTCTTTTTTATTGCTGCGAGCACCAATGCTTGTCACAACTCCACTGAGCAAGGATTTAGCCCAATAATTAAAAATTGAGCGCTCCTCAATTCTTTCAAAATAGATATCGCCCTCTCTTACAAATAGAAAATGAGGATTATTTTTATTAACTATAAATGTATTTGCAAAAAATGATTTAAATCCTGCAGTCAGTCCTTTTGCAGCTCGTTCTTTATTGAGGACTTTTACTTTTAAATTTTCATAATAAAATTTCATGGATCCAACTGCATATTCATGTGAAGCATCAAATTCAAATTCAATTGAACGATTGAAACCGGATTCGATTGTTAATAGTGCTGTATTTTCCATCATTGGGTTAAGCTGTGTTAAGTCCATATTTCCAACTTGACCTTTCATCCTATATTCTCCCAAAGTATCAAGGGTTTCGAATGTAACTTCAGTACTAAAAAATCCATTATCCATAATATCCCCGGAAGCTACCAGTTTTAACTTGCCCTTTTTTCGAATAGAATCCTCATTACTATAAATGTTAGTCAGATCTCCTGTAATTCCGGTGAAATGGAGTTTTCCGAGTTCATCACTTTTATTATTCCTTTCATTATATACTATTCTATTGGTTTCAATATGAACTGAATCAATAGAAATATTTCTCTGTGATTCTATTAGATAGGCATGAGGTAGCCTGACATAGTTTACCGGTTCCGGAAGCCTTTTATCTCTATATATAAAAAGGTCCATCCCCTGCACATTCATATAGTTTACAATAATTTCTTTTTCATATATCAAACGCCTTACATCAAACCCTGACAATACGATTTTTTCAGCTGAACCATCAATCCAGTCAGATTCAAATTCACGTTTTGCCATGGTTTCTTCCTTATTATGCAGAGGACTACTATTAATTTTCGAAATAGTTAGTTGACTATTTACATCTCTGTAATTAAAACCTTGAAATTTTATGTTTCTATCAGCTTTTTCAAGATTATACTCAAACGGACCCCCACTTAAATTGATCTCAGTATTAACTATTAAGTTCTGAATTGATGTAGTACTATCAGATTTTAAATTCTTTAATTCTATAACTAACTTATTTAAAACAATGTCCTGGTCAGCTCTTTTGATAACTAAATCTATATTTCTAAACCTATTGAACGGAATATCAATATTTGGCAATGAAACTTTAGATTTATCATTGTTTTTTTGATTCCGATTCTGAATTGTAACATTGCCCTGACCAATACTAACTGAATTTGCAATGTACTCTCCATTAGTTATGCTACTCCATTCAGGGTTAGAAACAAAAAGCTTACTTAGATTTGCTTCAGTGCCTGCAGTATCCGAGAATGTTAGACTACCCAGATAAATTTCATTATTCTCTTTGGATAAATTAGATGCCGATATCGAAATTTTATCGTTTTCGTAAATGACTTTGTCAATTTGTGTTGATATACCCTGAATACTTTCAAGTATTTCATTACTTCTAATTCTTTTTTTAGATTCTAAATTGATTGTATCGGCTTTCAACCTACCATTTTTTGTCAACCATGAAAAGTTTCCATTTCTTACAGTGACAGGAGGGATAATGATAAAAGCTGAATCGCTTGTGTTTTCTTTTCCTTTAGGAATATCATTTAATTGAATGTTAGGTTGATAAATAGTAATTCTGTCTAATTTTTGGAGCAAGCTATCATATTTAAATATCCCTACTGAGTCTAAAAGGGAAAACAAAATAACTGAATCAACAACAGCATTTCCAATCTCAGAATTGGTGAAACCAATATTTCTGATTGTGAAAAAATTGTTTGTATCCAGACTGCTGGATTTTGTTTCAATGACTGTTTTATCAAATACTATTTTACTTTTTTCAAAGTCAAACAGGTTTAATTTTAGATTGCTTGAAATAACTGAGTTTAGTTTTTCTATTTCATAAACATTTGAAGAATCAATTATTCTTATATTATTATTCAATGCAATGATCTTTTCATAATTAAAAGTAAGTTTTGAACTGTCTCTATTTTTTTTGAATTTGGATAGATCTATTTCAATGTTAGAGTCTTTAATGTAGGCTGAATCTATGGATGCTAGTGTTTTACTGGCCTCATATACCGGGTTGTATAACCTAAATATTCCCAGTTCTCCGAAAGGTGAAAATATCTTTTCCGCAGTGAGGTTATTAGTCTCTCCATTAAATGAAAAGTCTGCCAACTGTCCCGAATACGTCGGAGAACCAATATCGATTTCTGAAATAAAAACCTTTATTCTTTTAATTGCATCAATACCTAATGTATCGGAAAGCTTACTTCCTGTCAAATTGAAGTCATTCAATTTAATATTTAAAGTATCGATATTCCCAATGAAGGTGCCATTGGCAACATTTATATATTTTATTCCAAAATGAAAGGCTTGGTTATTCTTTCTTTTAGAATTGATCAATACATTAAATTCAAGGTTTGGATTTGAAATCCATGTTGAATCAATTTGTAAAAAACCCTCTTTTTTATACTTAAAATCCTTGACAATAATGTTTTTACTGGCATAATTAAATTTCCGATTTTCGAGATCAGAATTAATGTTGACATCTTCCAAATGAAATTTCTTCTCCTTACCTTCCAAATAAATTGCACCAATAGATACATCAATATCTTCATCTGAAAAGTTAATTTGTCTTGTTGTAAGTGAAATTCTGTCTAGAATTTGAGATGGTTCTATGAAATATCCACCTGGTTTTACAATATATATCCCATGTTTTAAGGACAAATTTTCAGCCTTAAATACTTTTAGACTGTCTATGTAGGAAATACTCCCATTTACAAAATTTATAGAATCAATTAGGAAGGAAAATCTTGTGTTATTGATAACAGGTTCAGTTTTTTTGCGAAGATCAATTTTTTTACTCTTTGGATGAAGATGAATATATGGGTTGATTAAGTCAACAATGCCTAGATCCACCAGTCCATCCTGGAAAAATGCATCGTAGTTTATGTGTTTTAAAGCAATCCTTGGGATGAAAACGCTATCCTGTTTGTCAGGATTTTTAATATTTCTATATCTGAAATTGTAAATGATAAAAGAGCTGTCGACAGTAGAGATATATAATGAATCAAATCCTGCCTTATGGTCTTTGTCTTCTGTTATTATACTCTGATTATTGATTTTAAGCACTACTTTGTCAGTATTGAAAATATTTTCTGATTTCCATAAATTGCCCGAATCCAATGAAAAGTTTTCAATCAATAAACTAACATTTCCGATGTTAAAGAGCTTTTCATTTTTAGTATAAAATTCTACTTTACCCTGATTTAAATTAAAATAAGTAATACTCAATTCATCCAGGTATTTACTTAAGACCTGATACATTTTAGATATTTCAAATGTGACCGGAGCAACATTATCTAATTCTTCTCTTTCCTCTTTACTAATTTTGATATGTGGTTTATCGAAGGATACACCCGTAATTGATAATTTTTTATTGAAATAAATAGATGAAAAAGACTCGATCTGAACCTTGAATGAAGGAAAATTAACCTCAAACTGATTCTTTTTTTCGAGTGAGCTTCCTGGGGAAGGTTTGACAGATAGATTCTTAATTGTAAAGGATCTGTCAAATGGAGCAAATTCAAAGTCATCAGCTGTAAGATCTAATTCATTCCTGGCAGAGAGTTGAATTAGTTCAAAAATAAACTCCCCGATGATTTTGGATGTGTAATCATAAAGGAAAACCTTGAAACCCACGCCAAATATTATGACGAACAGTCCAATACTGATTTGTTTTCTGTATTTCCTTAATTGATTTAACATTGCTTAATAATAATGAATATCCATTACATAAAATAGAAATTAATGAAAGCATATATACTAAAGAAATCAGGTGGACCCGAAGTGTTAAAAATCAGTGAGGCACCTGAACCTGTATGTAACCATGACGAAGTAAAAATAAAACTATTGGCAATTGGAATAAATTATGCAGAAGTACTTTCAAGAAAAGGTAAATACAGCTGGGCTCCGAAAAGGCCATATATACTGGGTATGGAGGGATATGGAGAAGTAGTAAAGATAGGAAAAGATGTAAAAAAAGTAAAAGTCGGAGAAAAAGTGATTGCTGGTGCTCAGTATGGGATGTATGCTGAATATGTTTCGGTAAAAGAACATCTTGTTTTTAAGTCAATAGAAGGTTTAACTGAAAAAGAAAACGCTGCTGTTCTAGTAAACTTCATGACAGCATGGGTTGCACTTTTAAAACTTGCAAGAATTCATAAAGAAGATAAAATATTGATTCAGGCTGCTGCCGGCGGGGTAGGTACAGCTGCTATTCAGTTGGCTAAAAGTATTGGATGTAGTGTTTTAGGTACTGCATCTAAACCCGAAAAACTTGAATTGATAAAAAAGTTAGGAGCTGATCATGCAATCAATTATGCAAATGAAGATTTTGATGAGTACATAAAAGAAAATGTAGGAGATGTGGATGTTGTTTTGGAGGTAGTCGGGGGAGATGTATTCAGAAAATCTGTAAATGCACTGGCTCCCTTTGGAAGAGTAGTTGTAGCAGGTTATGCCAGCAACCCTTTTAGTAAATATAATCCGTTTTCCTGGTATAAAACATGGAAGAATGCTCCAAGGCTCGGAATAATGGATATGGCTATTAATTCTATGTCTTTAGCTGCTACGCATATTGGTTATCTAACTGCTAACAGGCAAGTATCAGAGTCAGAATGGGCTGCGCTTTCAGGATTTATTAAAGATCACAATCTTAAACCTGTTGTAAATCACGTTTTTAGCTTTGATCAATTGCCTGAGGCTCAGAGATTGATGGAATCAAGGCAGAGTAGTGGCAAAATAGTTGTTACGCTTTAACATGAATTAATATAATTTAATCTTAAAAAAATTATAATTATTTATGTGCATTTTAAAAAAATACTACTATATTTGAATCAAATAGTGAGTATCTATTTTCCATAGCTGGTTCTTAATGAGGAAGGGTTGTTCGCAACCCTTCTTTTTTTTGTCCTTTCACATATATTTGCACCATGAAAAGATTATTTTATTTTTTAGGAATAGTTGTTGCAGTTATGGCATGTACGCAACAATCTAGTAAGGAGAATTATGAATCATTTGGAGCGGAAATAAATAGTGAAGACGTTTCTTCTCTTGATAGGCTTCAGGCACTATTAGAGGAACAGGATTCAGTCCAGATTAAGATTACTGCATCAGTTGATGAGGTATGTCAAATGAAAGGTTGCTGGATGACTTTAGAAGCTGATAACTCAGACCCAGTTAGAGTTACTTTCAAAGACTATGGCTTTTTTGTTCCCAAAGATATTCAGGGTAGGGATGTAATTATTTCCGGAGTTGCTACAAAAAGCGTTTTATCTGAAGACATGGCAAAGCACTATGCAGAAGATGCAGGAACAGAATACGATTCTATCAAAACTTATAAAGAAATTGCATTCGTTGCTGATGGAGTTTTGTTAGCTGCTGCTCAGGAATAAAGACTTTTTGTTTTTTTCTTTAAAAATATCTGTCTAAAGCTATTCCCTGTCAATGCACCAAAACCTGCACTCAATGCACCAATTAGGGCTGTTATTAAAATCAGGTAGATTTTGTCATTGAATGGGAATAGCTGTATAATCTTATCTGTAAGAATTGAGTTGGTTTTTGCATCCAGAACAAAAGACATAGTTAGCCAGACAATACCACCTCCTAAAAAACCAGCATTAAATAGGTTGAATCCATTTCCCGGGATTAGATACCCTACCAAAGCACTAATTATAAATATCGACCACCAGGGCATAAATGTGGGTAGGTAGTAACATCCTAATCCAATTAAAACCAGTCTTAAAAAAAACTTCATATTATTTCTTAAATCTTATTTCTTTTTCAATATTTCCTTTCAGCGGTTTAGAATCAAACCTTAATTTATAATAGGTTCCTGACGCCCAGTTATCTATCATATGACCATAATTTGGATTTCCCGGATTACCGGTCTGACTTCCGGGGTAAACTCCCCATGCTTTTATTCCATCTGGATCAAGCTCTACCACCATTCTCCAGGATGGCCCGGCAGTTTTTCCTGCCGCATTAACAATTTTTCCATAGCCACCGATTTTGACTCTCTCTCTACTAAATGGCTCTAGTTGAAGGAAATGATTTATTCTCGTATTTTTAAATTGATACCAGGTATAATCCAGTCCTGTTTGCTCCTCCCATTTGGAGAGACTGTCTGCTGCATCTTTAAAAGATAAAGTATAAAGATCATCGACTGTTTCTCTTTCTGGTGTTTCCAGTATATCGAAAAATGTCCAATTAGAATCACTTTTCAATAAGTATGATGTAGTGTAAGTATCTGGTTTATCAATTGCTACTGAAATAGTGTCAAATTCATCCCAGGTCTTATCATAAAGTTTCTCCCACCATAATTGGAAAATTGAAGGTGCAGTTAGCTCTGGAGCAGCGAAATAATCCCAGTCTTTGAGTTCACTAAGATATCCAAGTTCTTTACTATTCAATTCGAGTGAGTCTAAACCAGACATCATAGAATCCAGCATTTCATAAGCCAGGTAAAAGAAATTATCATTTTGAAGTTTCATCATATCTTCAGGAGTAATATTTGAAAGAGATCTCAGGCGTTCATTTATTCTCCTGTTTCTGTATTTCTCAAAATTATGGTCATATACGTAGTATGGATAGTTTTCATCTACCTGATGTTGATTTGCGGAACTTACAAATCCTCTTTCCGGATTGATTACAAACATTTGATGTTCGTATGGTATCAGCTCTTTCCATTCATGGCTGGGATTACTACCGTCCATGATGAACTTACCCTGTTCTTTCCATTTTACAGGAAATTTTCCAGGTGATCTTCCGGCAATATCTCCCTGTACTGAAGCAAAAACGAAGTTCTGTGGAGGTCCCGTAAATGATTTCAGTGCTTCATTGAAGTCGCTAATATTTTTGCCTTTATTTAATTTGAACATAGCATCATAAGTGCTATTATTTTTATGAGCAATCCAATTCATTGCCAGGTTTACTTTTTCTCCATTCCCTAAGAAGTTCTTGTCATAGACAATAGGTCCATGGTGAACATTTACAATTGTATCGTAAAAAGTGTCTTCACCTCTTACTGTAAACTTTTCTACCTTCTTTTCTGTCTTAAACCATTGATCATTATACCAATACTCATTTCTGCTTTCATCTTTAAACTGAATTGAATACCAGTCAACCTGATCTCTTGGTGAATTAGTTACTCCCCAGGCGATAGAATCAGTGAAACCTATGAGCACCGCAAATGTGCCCGGTACTGTAACCCCCATAGTGTTGATATTAGGAGAATTTAAATGTGCTGCATACCAAATTGAAGGTTGAGTCAATTGTAAATCCGGTTCGTTTGCCAGTATTGGGTTCCCGGATTTAGTTTTTGAATCTCCTGCAACAAAATTATTACTTCCAATTATTCGGTCTGGTTTATCAATAGTGTTTATGGTGGAAACTTTAGGATAGTTTACATCCGGTATCTCTGGTAGTATTGGATCAAAATCCCATTTTGTGCCTGCAGGATATATAGGATCTAAATTTCCAAGTTGATCAGGAAATAATACGTCAAACATTTCTCTGCCGAATAACATTAATGCGTTTGTGTTTTCAAGATCTGCTTCACCTTTTGATAAAGTGTTTGCTAAAAGTCCGTAAGCCATACAGGACTTTTCAGTTGTCCATTTTTCAGGTTTATAGTCTAGTAATTTGAATTCAATTGGATAATCAGAAGGGGAAAGAGATTCGATGTAGTCATTCACTCCATTTGTATAGGCTGTAACCAGTTTGTTATTGTATTCATTTTCCATAATCTGATTATGAAAATCAATAACCATATCTTTTAATCCAATCCGTCTTTGTAGTCTGTCATACTCAAGGGCTCTATTCCCTAATACCTCTGAAAGGCGTCCATTTACAACTCGGGAATAAAAATCCATTTGCCAAAGGCGATGATAAGCAGTTATGTAGCCAAATGTACAATAGAGATCTTCATCATTTTCAGCATAGATATGCGGGATAAACATATCGTCAAACTGCACTAGCACTTCACTTGAAATGATTTCAGAATTTATTTCCTCTGATAAAGGAAGATTTTCAGATTCTGCGTTTTGCCAAAATCCCTGATGTGGGCTGAGGAATTTTCCAAGGGGGGGAATACCGCCAAAGGAATTATTAAGGAAAATAAATAATGATAAAGTTATTACCAGGAAAAATACAAATCGGATTACTTTCATTCTTAGGTTAATCTACAAGCCCTAAATTTAATTGAAAGGATACAATTAATTGAATGAAATGGTTTTAAACCTTTAAACTAGCGTAAAATTGATTTGACCGGTATTATAATTGTCTCTGTTACTAATATGCAGCTGGTTTTTTAATAACTGCATTACTTCCACTGGGAAGGAATATCTCCAATCGAATACTCATAAAAAAATAGGAATCCTTTGTAGATGAATCTCCTCTCAGTTGCCCTGCAACAAGGTTGTCGTATGCTTCCTGGTTGATTATCGGAATTTCATCTTTTCTGTTCGATAAATTTTCAGCGAGTTCCGATTGAAAAGTTGCTGGATAAATAGTAGATACATCATCAAGGTAGTCTGAAGTTGTGAACCTATATGCAAACTCAGTATTAAGGTTTATAAATTCATTAATCCTGAATTTTATGCCGGCAGCAACCGGGAATATTAATCCGATAGGTGCATAGGAAACATTTTCAGTTTGTAAAGGTCTTAATTTTACCTCCTGTTCCTGGTATTGTGCTTTTGGGGCAATAGTTGTGAAACCGATACCTCCTGCCAGATAGGGATCAATTGCCCATCTTTTGTAATAATCGCCGGCGTATTTTCTTAAGTAAAAAACTCCTTGTACGCTAAATTCGAAATTACTCGAACTAAATGATAGGTTTCTTTGTCTGAAATAGCTTGAGTCAGCAGCAAATTTATCATTACCACGAATGTTGTAAAATCCAGTTTCAATCCTGGCACTTACCTTACTCCAAAGCCTTGCTTCTGCTCCAATTAAAAAATGAGATAATTCCTCCTGGATACCATTATTATGTTTCAAATCACCACGGTAGGAGGTAGGCCCGGTACCGAAATAGGCAGAGAAATAGCGATCATTGTATTGCCAGCTAACAAAATTTTGTGCTATTGATTTATAAGAAATCAATAAGAAAAATATGACCACTATTCTGTGCATAAATATTTAACAAAACTATGGATAATTTATTTTAAAAGTAAGTAGTTTGATGATCTTGGTAAAGTATAATTAATTATTTGAATCATTTAATTATTCTCATTCATCCAAATAAATCCCCTCTCATTCTCAATCATTATTAATTGCTGAATTTTTATAATCTTTTTGTATGCATAACGAACAAAATTTCCTTTTATGTTAAAAGCATTATTCTTGTTTTCAAGCTTATTTTTTTCCACAATACTTCATGCTCAAACAAAAGTAGTTGTTAAGAGAATTCAAAAGTCTGGAGATACTGAAATAATAATCGCCGGAGAGTTAGAAAGCTTTAATTGTAAAACTGTAACTGTAAATGGTGATAATATTAAATACAAGAAGTTTTGTTCGATTATAATAAGTGAAGAACCAAACAAGGAGCTTAAGGAGCAACTTGTTTTCAACAACATTCGGTACAAAGTTGCGCCCATTAATGTAGAAGACTATATCGAAGAACCAGTTAATTCAATAAGATAATAACCCAGCCAGCTATAAAGGGTCTTAATCAGCAAATTGAAACAACAAAGCCTTCCTTTTCAGGAAGGTTTTTTGTTTTGAAGTAATGTTGATTTTATGATTTTAGTCTTTATTCAATATATATTTTCGAATTCCGACAAACAGACAGATAAATCCGATTAAAAAAAGAACTAATTGTCCGATAACGTAACCTTTTCCATAATCAGTAATAATATCAAAACTAAAACCATATCTAAATAAAGGATAGGAGGAATAAAGTATTAATATTCCTCCAATTCCTATCAATAAATACTTCATTTATTTTGTGATAGGTAGTAGTTGGATTGTAGATACCAAAAGTGATAGCGTTTACTAATCCATCTACAAAAGTATGTTCGATCCTAACTTTGTAATCTGAAGCGCCTCCAGCCATTGCATTTGGGTCAGAAGTCTTTAGTGGTGCAAGGCCAAAAATCAAATAATGATTTTTTTGCTTTGTCTCTACCCCAGTTTGAGCTCCTGAACCCACATTGTACTCAAGAACATAGCATCCTGATAATGAATTAATTCCAATAAATAGAATTGTGATTAAAGTGAATTTTTTAAGTGATTTCATAAATTTATTTTTTACTGTTTAGAATTCTATACAAGATAGTGCAGGAATTAATTCTTTGGAAATAATTTTAAATTTAATTACACATAACGTATATTTAAATTACTTTTAATTTGCTACCTCTAAAAACATGAAGTTTTATTTTTTTTAAATTTTTATTCATTGTTGATAAAGACACCCCCAAATAAAGATGAAATAAAAAAACCCTGACAACTATGATTATCAGGGTTTTGAGGTTCCGATCGGATTCGAACCGATGTAAAAGGTTTTGCAGACCTCTGCCTAACCACTCGGCCACGGAACCTTATAATAAAGTGCAAATTAAGAAAAGTTAGGGGTAAAATACCCCCAACTTTTTATTATATTATTCAGAATCTTTATCTGATTCCTCTTTTTCTTCTTTTTTCGGTTTTGCTTTCGAGGCTTTAGGTTTTTCCTCTTTTACTTCCTCAGCGGCAGACTCATCTTTAGCAGTCTCCTGCTCTTCTTTCTTTTCAGCTTTTGGAGCTTCAACTTTCTCGGCCTTAGGAGCTTCTTCAGCTTTTGGAGCTTCCTCTTTCTTAGCTTTCGGAGCTGTCTTTGGCTCAGCAGGAGCGTCTTTACCCTCCATTTTGTCTTTCAAAGCAGAAAGAGCTTCAAGATCACCTAACGTAGAAACTTCAGACTCTTTGTTGATATTGTCTATGGTTTTTCCTTTCGCAGGCTTTTTCTTCTTAGCAACTGAAGCTTCATTCATTTCTTTCCATGTACCTGTATGAGTGAGGATGATTCTCTTTTCATCTTTTGCAAATTCAATTACTCTGAAATCAAGAGTTTCACCTTCCTGTCCTTTTGAGCCATCTTCTTTATCAAGATTTTTCAAAGAACACTGACCTTCCAGTCCATAAGGTAGTTCGAGGAAAGCAGTCTTATCAGTTTTATTAAGAATAGTACATTTATGAACAGATCCTTTTGTAAATACTGTTTCAAAAGTATCCCAGGGATTTTCTTCAAGATGCTTGTGACTAAGAGCAAGTCTCCTGTTTTCGGTATCCAGCTCCATTACCACTACATCCAGATCATCTCCAACTTTCACAAACTCAGATGGGTGTTTGATCTTTTTAGTCCAGCTAAGATCTGAAACGTGAACAAGACCATCAATACCTTCTTCAAGCTCAATAAATAAACCGAAGTTTGTAAGGTTTCTTACTACACCTGAATGCTTAGTTCCAACTGCATATTTCGTGAGTAGGTCCTGCTTGGTCCATGGATCTTCAGTAAGTTGTTTGATACCAAGAGACATTTTTCTTTCGTCTCTGTCAATGGTAAGTACAACTGCTTCCATTTCATCTCCAACATCCATGAAATCAGAAGGATTTCTTAAATGCTGTGACCATGACATCTCACTTACGTGAATAAGTCCTTCTACTCCAGGTATGATTTCAAGGAATGCGCCATAATCAGCAACATTTACAATCTTACCTTTAACTTTCGAACCAATTTCGATTTTCTCATCAAGTGAATCCCAAGGGTGAGAAGTCAATTGCTTCATACCAAGAGATATTCTCCTTTTGTCGTCATCAAAATCAAGAACAACAACGTTTACTTTCTCATCCAGACTTAATACTTCTTCAGGATGATTGATTCTACCCCAGGAAATATCAGTAATGTGAAGTAATCCATCAACACCTCCAAGATCAATAAATACTCCGAAGTTAGTCATGTTCTTAATAACTCCTTCAAGTACCTGACCTTTTTCAAGGTTGTTGAGTATTTCAGTTTTTTGTTCTTCTAAATCTTTTTCAATCAGTACTTTGTGAGATACTACCACGTTATCGTTAGAGTAGTTGATCTTCACAACCTTAACTTCCATTTTCTTTCCAACGAAAACATCAAAGTCTCTGATTGGCTTAACATCAATTTGAGAACCAGGAAGGAATGCTTCTACACCGTAAACATCTACGATCAAACCACCTTTGGTTCTTCTTTTTACCATACCATCGATGATTTGGTCTTTATCGAGCGCATTTTGGATATGCTCCCACGCTTTTACGATCTTGGCTTTTCTTCTGGAGAGAATAAGCTGACCGTTCGCATTTTCCTGTTCTTCAATATATACTTCAACTTCATCACCAGCTTTAAGATCTGGATGGTCTCTGAATTCAGATAGCGATACAAGTCCATCGGATTTGAAACCAATGTTTACAATGACATCTCTGTCAGTAATTCCAACAACTGTACCCTGAATAACTTCCTTTTCATTAATTTCAGTGAGGGTATCAGCATACATTGCTTCCATTTGCTGACGTTCTTTTTCACTGTACTCTTCCCCAAACCCACTGTCTTCAAGATCATCCCAGTCTACAACAGTTTCTTCTTTCTTTTGCTCCACTGGTGCTTCTACTTTTTCAGCTGGTTTTTCTGCTTCTTTTTCAGCAGTTACTTCTTCAGATTCAGCTGGTTTTTCTTCTTCCGAAGCATCTGTTTGTCCTTCAGTATCTGCTTGCGGATTTTCAGCTACTTCCTTTGTAGCTTCTTCGTTAGTAACTTCCGGAGTGCTATCCTGAAGTTCCTCTTTTTTTTCTTCTGACATATTAAATAAACACCCTTTTACTCCATATCTGCCGGGCACTTCAAATATGGGTTTTTAGTTATACATCACTCAATAGAATTGAGGCCATTCATTCGAATGGAGCGCAAAGTTAGTTAATTACTTTAAAAAAATAAGATTTTGTGCGAATTAAGAAATAATTGATAATTTCACGTTTAATCAACTCTTTAACCAATTATAATCCATGAAAAAAATTCTTAACCTATTGTTTTTGGCATCTTTTCTGATTTCCTGTTCAACTAAGAAATCAGAAGTAGCAGATTCTGTTATTATTAATACAAAGATCTATACGGTCAATAAGACAACTCCTATCGTAGAAGCAGTTGCAATCAAAGATTCAAAAATACTAAAAACAGGTACATCTGTAGAGATTCAGAAATATGTAGGTGAGAAAACGGAAGTAATTGACCTTTCTGGAAAATATGTTTATCCTGGTTTTGTCGAAGGTCATGCGCACATCATGGGTATAGGTGATAATCAACTAAATGTGAATCTATTGGGTGTAAAGAGCTATGATGAACTTATCCAGGCAGCTGCAGAAAGAGCAAAGTCAACTCCAAAAGGGGAGTGGATAACGGGAAGGGGCTGGCATCAGGATAAATGGGAGAATCAACCGGAAGGATGGTTCAATGGATTCCCAACTCATGATGCTTTAAGTGCAGCAGTACCTGATCATCCAGTGTATTTAAAGCATGCAAGTGGTCATGCAGCGCTAGCTAATGCAAAAGCAATGGAGCTGGCAGGGATTACAACAGAAACTGAAAGTCCGGACGGTGGTGAGATTTTTAAAAACATTGGAGGAACACCAACCGGGATATTTAATGAAACAGCTCAGGGTTTGATCAATAGTAAAATTCCGGGTTCAGATAAAGAAATAAGAAGAAAGATCCTCAATCTGGCTATGGAAGAGTGTTTAAGAAATGGTATAACCAGTTTTCATCAGGCAGGATCTGGTTCAAAGGATATTGAGCTTTTCAAAGAGTTTGCATCTAATGATGATTTAAAACTTCGCCTATATGTAATGTTAAGCGGTCGAGATCGAGAATTACTTAATCGGTATTTTGAGCAGGGTCCGGAGATAGACAGTACCCACTGGCTGACAATCAGGTCTGTTAAACTTTATTCGGATGGTGCCTTAGGTTCAAGAGGTGCATGGCTAATTGAAGAGTATAGTGATGCTCCCGGGGAGTATGGACATAATGTTACTCCCATGGAAACTATTAATGATATCACTATGAAAGCTGCCGAAGCAGGATTTCAGGTTTGTACTCATGCAATTGGAGATAGGGGAAACAGGGAAGTGCTGGATATCTACGAAAAAGCAATCAATACTTATCCTGAGCAAATGAAGGATCATAGATTTAGAATTGAGCATGCACAACATATAAATGGAGAAGATATTCCCAGATTTGCAAGTCTAGACGTAATTCCTGCTATGCAGGCGATACACATGTCTTCAGATAGACCCTGGGCGATCGATAGATTGGGGAAAGAAAGAATTGAAGAAGGTGCTTATGTGTGGCAGAAATTACTTCAGCAGGGGAGCAGAATAGTTAATGGTACTGATGCTCCGGTTGAGCCTGTTAGTCCATTGGCAAGTTTCTATGCTTCTGTATCCAGAAAAACATTAGCCGGAACTCCTGAGGGTGGATATGAACCAGATCAAAAAATGACCAGAGAGCAGGCATTGGTTAGTTACACACTTGATGCAGCTTATGGAGCTTTCCAGGAAGATGTAAAAGGAAGTATTGAAGAGGGAAAACTTGCTGATTTTACAGTCCTGGATAAGGATATTATGGAGATAGAAGAATCAGAAATTCTGTCTACCAATGTAATCCATACAATAGTTGGTGGCGAAATAATGTACAGCTCTGAAAACTAGCTGATGGTTATTCACAAAAATGTTTCCCTGAAGCCATTCAACACATTTGGAATCGATGTTTCTGCTCAGCTTTTTGTAAACATCGAAGAGATTGAAGATCTTAGGGAAGTTTATCTTTCGGATAAGTTTATGTCTTATCCCAAACTGGTAATTGGAGGTGGATCCAATATTCTTCTTACCGGGAATCAAAGAAAATGTGTGTTACGGATGCGCATAGAGGGTATTGAAATCATAAAAGAAGACAGCAGAAATGTATGGGTTAAAGTTGGAGCTGGTGAAAACTGGCATCAATTCGTATTATGGTCAATTGAAAACAATTATTCGGGAATTGAAAACCTATCGCTTATTCCTGGAACTGTAGGGGCGGCCCCTATGCAAAATATAGGAGCCTATGGAGTTGAGATAAAGGATGTATTTGATCACCTTGAAGCATATGATATAAAATCCTCCATAGTCAGAAAATTCTATGCAAAAGAATGTCGTTTTGGATATCGGTTTTCTGTTTTTAAAGGAGAGTTAAAGAATAAGTTCATAATATCTTCAGTTACTTTTAAACTCGATAAAAACCCCAGATTCAATCTTGAATATGGAACTATTAAAGAGACTTTAAAAAAGCTGGGTTATGAAAAGCTTTCGATACGAGCAGTAAGCGAAGCAGTCATTCATATAAGACAATCTAAATTACCTGATCCTAATCTTATTGGAAATGCGGGAAGTTTTTTTAAGAATCCAATTATAGAAAAAGAACATTTTGAAAGCATACAGGAGGCTTTTAAAAACGTACCCGGATATGCAATTAATGAGAATTGGGTAAAAATACCTGCTGCCTGGATGATCGATCAGTCTGGCTGGAAGGGAAAAAGAGAGGGAGATGCAGGGGTCCATGACAAGCAGCCACTTGTTTTGGTTAACTACGGCAAGGCAACGGGTACAGAAATACTAAAGTTGTCTGAAAAAATTCAGCAAAGTGTTCAGAAAAAGTTTGGAGTTACGCTTGAAAGAGAAGTCAATGTGATTTAATCTTCAAATTTTCTTCAGATTAAGAAATTATTATTGAATCATGAAAGTGTTGATTGTTGAGGATAATCCAGATTTGGCTTACAATATGGTAAGTTACCTTAGACAAAATGGCTATGTTGTTGAATTTACCGGTACTGTCAAAGCAGGAATTGAAAAACTTTATGCATTCAAATATGACGTATTAATCCTGGATTTGATGTTGCCGGATGGAAATGGTGAAGTTATACTTCAGGATTCCAGAAAAATAGCACCTGATATGGGTGTTTTGATAATTTCAGCAAAGAATTCCCTGGATGACAAACTGTCTGGTCTGAATAAGGGGGCTGACGACTATATATCGAAACCTTTTCACCTTGCAGAATTAAATGCTCGATTAAAAGCTATCTTCAGAAGGCGTAACCAGCAAAATTCCAATGAGATAATTCATAATGAGATTATATTAAATCCGGATTTATTTGAAGTGAAAGTGAATGAAAAAAGTCTTGAATTAACCAAAAAGGAATTTGAATTATTACACTATTTGATTATTAACAAGAATCGACTTTTAACTAAACAAAACATAGCCGAACATCTATGGGGGGATTATGTGGACGCAGGGGATTCCTTTGATTTTGTTTATCAACATATAAAAAATCTCAGAAAGAAAATTTCAGATGCAGGTGGGGGCGATTATCTGAAGACAGTTTATGGTGCGGGCTACAAAATGAGTTTATGAATTTAATATCAAGGATAACATTAGTTTATGCTATATTTTCCCTGATCGTATTCATAATCGGAGGTTTTATTACCTATCGGGTTATGGAACGTGAAATTGATTTTGAGCAACGAAATTTTTTAGCAGAAAGACTTCAACGTGCAGAGGATTACATTGAGTCCAGAATGCCTCAGGATACTGTAACAAGGTATAAACTTGTAATATTTCCAGTCAGCCCTGAAGTGGAGGTTTATGAACCTTTTTTTTCCGATACTCTTGTTGTTCACACAACATTAGATAGACTCGAGAAGCATCTTAAATTAAGAGTTGTCAGAGAATTAAATGGTAAAAAATATCAATTTGAAATCTATGATATAATCGTGGAATCAGATGATATTGTTGATGGCGTTGTTGAATCTTTAATAATCACATACCTGATATTATTAGGGGTACTTTTAATTCTGGGCTTTGTTGGATCTTATGCGATTCTAAGACCTTACAGAAATATACTGGATTACGTAAAACATTTTTCACTTCGTGATGCAAAAAAAGAAAATCTCATACCCAATACAGGGTTACCTGACTTACAAGGAATGATTGATTTTCTCAATGAAATGATCCTCAAAGCAATTCAGGATTATCAATCGTTAAAAGAATTTTCAGAAAACGCATCACATGAACTGAAGACCCCTTTAGCAATAATTCAGGGCAAAATTGATCTTCTACTGGAGGATTCATCTCTTACGGAGAATCAGATTGAAAAACTCACTTCAATTCAATCAACCATCATACGTTTAAATAGACTTAGTAATTCACTTTCTATTCTTACCAAAATCGACAACAGGGAGTTTTCAAACCGAAATAAATGTGATATTTCTGATATTTTAAATAATATGATATTAGATTTTAAAGAACTAGTAGATCTTAAGTCTATTTCTTTAGAATCCTCAATTGAGGATAATGTGGAAATATTCGCAGATAAAACCTTGATGGAATTACTCATTAGTAATCTTATTTCAAATGCAATAAAACATAATTTTGAAAAAGGAGAGATTGTAATTTCATTAGATAGTAAAAGACTTGTTATCTATAATACTGGAGAGGAATTGCAGGAAGATCCGCAGGTTTTTTTCCAAAGATTTAAGAAGAAAAATAACTCACATCAATCGTTGGGGCTTGGTTTAGCGATTGTGCAGAAAATATGTGATTTTTCGGGCTTTTCTATAAATTATCGCTTTAATCAAAAACATCATACCCTATCAATTAGTTTGTGTCCCGATAATGAATAGGAGATAGGGCAAATCTTCAGAATTCCTTCAGAATTCCTTCAGACTAAGCTCAAACTGCTATAATAATTTTGAACAAAAATTCTATAAAAATGAGATTTGTTGGCCTTGGGGTAATGTTTTTGAGTTTTTTCAGCATACTAGCACAAAATAGTGGTGTTGAAGGTAAGCTTTTAGAAAAGGCTAGTGGGGAGGCTGTGCCCTATGCTTCAGTTAGTTTATTAGATTTAGATGGTGAGTTAGTAACAGGAGCTATAAGTCAACCTGATGGTAGCTTTAAAATATCTGTCAAGCCCGGAACTTATAATCTCAACGTACAATTTATCGGATATGAACCCTTAAATCAGCAGAATATTATTGTAAATAAAGGAGAGTTTACTACTCTTCAAAAACTGCAACTTTCAGAATCTCAACAGCAACTTGAAGAAGTAGTGATAGAAGCAGAGCGAACTCAAATGGAGCTCAAACTTGATAAGAAAGTATTCAATGTTGGAAAAGACATGAGTAACCTTGGAGGTACTGCTTCAGATGTTCTTGATAACCTGCCTTCTGTAACTGTAGATGCAGAAGGAAATGTAGAATTAAGAGGTTCATCAAATGTTCAGGTTTTAATAGATGGAAAACCTTCTGGAATTATCGGACTAGGTGGTACCGATGCATTAAGGCAATTGCAAGGCGATATTATTGAGTCCGTTGAAATTATTACAAATCCATCTGCCAGATACGATGCTGAAGGTATGAGTGGTATTATAAACATTATCCTTAAAAAAGACCGTAAAAAAGGTATCAATGGAAGTTTTCAGGTGAATACCGGATGGCCTCACAACCATGGAGCTTCTTTCAATTTAAATTTAAGAAGGGACTGGGTTAACTTATTTGTTAATTACGGTATCAACTACAGAAATGCACCGGGCGGGGGAGAAGGTCTTCAGGAATTTACATTTCCTGATACTTCGTATACTACTATAATAGACAGATACAGAGAAAGAGGAGGCATCTCAAATAATGTAAGGTTTGGAGCTGACTTTTTCCTGAATGAATATTCGACAATTACAACATCATTTCTATACAGGTATTCAGATGAACTCAATGATTCAGAGTTGACTTTTTCAGATTTTAGTGGAGGGAATTTACTCAATTATACGCTTAGAAATGATCTTGAAACTGAAGGAGATGAAAACCTTGAATACTCAATCAATTTTACAAGAACTTTTGATAATGAGGATAAAAAATTAACCGCTGATATACAATTTCAGGATAATAATGAATTTGAAAGATCAGATATCAACCAGTTTGAAGGTCCCAATAGCTCAGAGCTTAATCCAACACTAATTCAGAAAGTAAATAATAGGGAAGGGGAAAGAAGATGGTTACTTCAGGCTGATTATATCCAACCCGTTTGGCTAAACAGTAAATTTGAAACCGGATACAGAAGCACTTTACGAAATATAAGGAACAATTACCTGGTCGAAGAGGAAAGAGATGGAACTTTTGTAGAACTGGATACATTCTCGACTGATTTCAATTATAATGAGAATGTGCATGCCTTATATGGTATTTTTTCAACTGAATATGATAAGTTTTCGTGGCAGGTTGGTCTAAGAACAGAGTATACCAACATAAATGGCGAGTTGAAGGAACAAAGCCGGGAGTTGAAATTTGAATATCTTAACTTTTTCCCAAGTGCATTCCTGACTTATAAAATCTCAGAGGGAAATCAGCTTCAATTAAGCTACAGTAGAAGAATAAACAGGCCACGATTTAGAGAGCTTAACCCTTTCAGTAATTTTACCGATAACAGAAATTTTAGAGTTGGTAACCCTGAACTACAACCTGAATTTACAGATTCTTATGAGTTTGGATTTCTACAGGGGATTAACAAATCAACAATTTACTACGGTGTTTATTATCGATATACCACTGACCTGATCAATAGAGTTGCATTAGAACCAAATGAACAAGGTCAAAGAGTATCAATCCCGGAAAATATAGGGACAGAACGTGCATTGGGTATTGAGGTCAATGCAGTACAGGAGTTTACGGACTGGTATTCAATTTCAGGTAACTTCAACTTTTTTAGAAATGAAACTCGGGGCATGATAGGAGATAGCGTTGACCTTTCCGCCGAAACCATTTCTTTTACCACTCGAATTACAAACAGGTTTAGCTTCAAGAAATTATTTGATGGGCAAATCAATATAAATTATAGAGCTCCTCAGGTTATACCTCAGGGTAAAAGGCTTTCTATCACATCTGTCGATCTTGGAGTTTCCAGAAATGTGCTTAACAATAAAGCTACAGTGTCCCTGTCCGGTAGAGACCTATTTAATACCAGAAAATGGAGAAATATTACTGAACTGGATAATCTTTATGAAGAATCAACCTGGCAATGGCGAAGAGGTCCACAAATTGTAGTCACTTTCACATATAGACTGAATCAAAAGTTGAGAAAAGGAGGAAGAGATGGTAATGGACGTGATGGGTTTGATGATGGTGACGGATTCTGATTAGGTCAATAGAGAGGCATTCTCGATAGTACCCTGATATTTTTCTGTTTCAACTCCAAATTGATTTAAGAAGTCAATACCCTCATCACTTGCAATTCCTTTATATTCTGCATAGCTGTTGAGATAGACCACTTTTCTAACCCCCATTGTGTAAATAATTCTGGCACAGGCAAGACACGGGGACAGGGTAACATATATTGTAGCGCCTTCAACAGAAGCATTGTTCTTTACAGCATACAATAGCGCATTTTGTTCAGCATGAATAGCCAGAGAGCATCCGCCTTTTGAATCCCTGGGGCAACCTTCATTCGGCCATTCTACATCACAGTTATGAGTTCCTGCAGGTGGGCCATTATAGCCAATAGAGATGATTCTGGTATCTTTTACAACCACAGCACCTACATGTCTTTTTATACAATGAGATCTTTTGGAAAGATTCACTGCCAGCTCCATAAATATATCATCAAACTCCGGCCTGTCCATAGTTGCGAAGCTACTAAAACTCGTAGGAAATTAATGAAAAAACTGGCTGATTCCGGAAAAATTAACACTCATAAAAACAGAATTCCACTTTGCATATATATACAAAATAAAAACTGCAGTCAGAATGCCAAGAGTGGTAGCGAAGTTCTTTCGTATGTTTCTTTGAGTAATCATTTGACATAAAACACATGAATTTCTTTTAACCCCTATCGGTCAACTTACTTGTCATTTCAAATTTAAAAAATGGTTATAAAAAAAGGCTTTGGTGTCTAAACCAAAGCCTTTTGTTCAAAATATTGATAATTTTAACAGAATTCAGCAAAAACATGCTGAAGATGATCTGCAATCATTTGTGCTGATCTTCCTTCTATATGATGTCTCTCAACAAAATGTACTAGTTCACCGTCTTTAAAAAGAGCGATACTAGGTGAAGAAGGAGGGTAAGGAAGTGTATATTCTCTTACTTTTGAAGTTGCGTCAGTATCTACTCCAGCAAATACCGTCGCGAGATTATCAGGCTTTTTTTCTGATCTGTTTAATGCTTCTACAACACCAGGTCTTGCAGTACCGGCAGCACAGCCACATACTGAATTGATAACCATTAATGTTGTTCCTTTATGATCTTTTAGATGTTCATCTACTTCTGCTGTTGTTTTTAGCTCATTAAATCCTATGCTAGTTAGCTCTGTTCGCATAGGGGCTACTAATTCTTCTGGGTACATTTCTCTATACTTTTTATTAGTTTAAATATTGTTTACATAAATCCAAGTTCTAGTCTGGCTGCTTCCGACATCATATCTGTTGTATATGGTGGGTCGAAAGTGACTTCAACGTTAACGTCATTTACTTCCTCAAGTTCACGAATTCTTTGTTCAATCTCAGCCGGTATTTCCTGGGCACTTGGGCACGCAGGTGATGTTAGTGTCATTAACACATGAACATTATTTACCGGGAACAAATTAATTTCGTAGATTAAACCCAATTCGTATACGTCAACCGGAATCTCCGGATCATAGACCATTCTTATCTGGTCAACGATTCGTTCTTTCAATTCCAGTGTATTATTTTCTGTTGTTTTTTCACTCATAATCATGTATTTATTTGAGTTTTAAATCCCAAAGCGTACATTTTCATTTGCTTTATCATCGCCGCGAACCCGTTAGATCTTTGTGTTCCGATAAACCTGTTCATTCCAATTTTTTCAGGAAATGTAACATCGGAATTCAAAATATCATCAGGTGACTGATTGGACAATGCTCTAACAAGTAAGCTTACAAGGCCTTTGGTAATGGCTGTATTAGAATCGGCTTTAAAATCAATTTTACCATCAGTCAAA
>CAYTFO010000041.1:0-906 GCA_964437135.1 uncultured Roseivirgaceae bacterium
TCAAACTATCAAACTATGTCAACTCCAACTTATGGAGCTGTCCCGCAGCCATTTACAGGTGTTTCAGGATATAAATATACTCATGCAATTGTAGTGGCTTTCAGTCCCTCAGGTGAGATGCTTTGGGACCATAGTTTTCCTATAGAAGATGCATTTAACTATAATTTAAAGGAATATGTAAATGTTGATGTTCAGGAAAACAGTATAGAATTATTATACCTTGAGAAAAATACAATAAGATCAAAAATAATTGTTGATAACAAAGTCGAAGAAGGCAAAACTTATACACCAATTATGCTGCCTTCTGAAGCAGATAAAGTTAGAGATAAAGATCCTGAAATTGAGGGACTTGAAAAATGGTATGAAAACACGCATTTTGCCTATGGAGAACACACAATTGAACGAAATACCATCGGGAAGAAGCGACGGGATGTCTTCTACATAAATAAAATCAGATATAATATGGCAGAATTTACTGACTAGTTGAGCTCAAAAGTTATATTTGTAGCGAAATTAGATGCAGGAAAGATTACTTTTAGATAGTGCCAAGCTAAATATCACAATCACCCGATTGTGTAAGCAAATCATTGAAAATTTTTCAGATCTTTCAGAGTTAATCATTCTTGGGCTTCAACCAAGGGGGGTAGTATTGGCCAATCGAATTCACAAGCAAATTGAAAATGAGACTGGAGTAAAATCTTCGTTAGGCTATCTGGATATCACCTTCTATAGAGATGATTTTAGAAGAAGAGATGAGCCGATAAAAGCTAATAAGACAAAAGTACCTTTTCTTTTGGAGGGCAAAGATGTCATTCTCGTTGACGATGTTTTATATACCGGAAGAACAGTAAGAGCAGCTTTAGATGCAATGAATACATTTGGAAGACCCAAAATGGTGGAATTGCT
>CAYTFO010000041.1:916-14529 GCA_964437135.1 uncultured Roseivirgaceae bacterium
GACGAAGGAGTTGAGGACAAAATAATCCTGGTAAATAAATAGATATGAGCCAATTGAGCACAAAACATCTGCTGGGAATCAAAGATCTTAATAGTGAAGATATCCAGTTGATTTTTGAGACAGCTGCTAATTTCAAAGAAGTACTTAATCGCCCAATTAAAAAGGTACCCTCCCTTCGGGACGTTACAATTGCAAATATTTTCTTTGAGAATTCAACCAGAACCAGATTATCCTTTGAACTCGCTGAAAAGAGGCTATCTGCTGATGTGATTAATTTCAGTTCGTCCAGTTCATCTGTTAAAAAAGGGGAAACGCTTCTTGATACTGTCAATAATATACTTGCCATGAAAGTCGATATGGTGGTAATGAGACATTCAAGTCCTGGTGCGCCTCATTTTTTGTCGAAACATATTGATGCAAATATTGTAAATGCAGGGGATGGAACACATGAACACCCTACACAGGCTTTGCTGGATACTTTTTCTATGACGCAAAAAATTGGTAATCTCGAGGGTAAAAATGTAGTCATCGTTGGTGATATATTACATTCGCGAGTTGCCTTATCCAATATATTTACATTAAATATGCTCGGTGCAAATGTAAAAGTTTGCGGTCCTCCCACATTGATCCCCAAACATATCAAATCGCTGGGTGTAGGAGTGGAGTTCGATATAGAAAAAGCGCTGGATTGGTGTGATGTAGCCAATATTCTAAGGATCCAGTTGGAAAGACAAAAAATGGCTTATTTTCCTTCGCTAAGAGAATATAGCCTTTACTATGGTGTAAATAAAAAAATGCTTGATAGGCTAAATAAGAATATTCTCATCATGCATCCGGGCCCAATTAATAGAGGAATAGAAATCACCAGCGATGTAGCAGACTCAGAGCACTCAATTATATTAGAGCAAGTTGAAAACGGAGTGGCTATCCGAATGGCTGTTCTTTATTTGTTAGCAAGCAATCCGGGAGTCTAAATACTATTATTTGCCTGTGTAATTGAACGGAGTTAAAACTCTCATTTCTTCCTTGATTTTTTCTTCAATATCCAGGCTTTCGATAAAACTTCGAATTGAAACGGCAGTGATCTTTTCATTTTTTCTTGTGAGCTGCTTAAGTGTTTCGTAGGGTTTTGGGTAACCTTCCCTCCTTAGAATGGTTTGAATAGCTTCTGCAAGAACTGCCCAGTTATCCTCTAAATCCGCATCTATAGCTTTTTTATTTAGCTCAAGCTTATTCCATCCTTTTATTAAAGAATGGAAGGAAATCAATGTATGCGCAATTGGAACACCAATGTTTCGCAATACAGTGGAGTCTGTAAGATCTCTTTGAAGTCTTGAAATTGGTAGTTTTGCTGAAAGATGTTCAAAAACAGCATTTGCAATTCCGAGATTACCTTCTGCATTTTCAAAATCTATTGGATTTACCTTGTGAGGCATAGCAGATGAACCCACTTCATCTTTTTTGATCTTTTGAGAAAAGTAGTTCATGGATACATATGTCCATATATCTCTTGACAGATCAATAAAAATAGTATTTATTCTTTTCAGGCAATCGAATACTGCAGCTAATTGGTCGTAATGATCAATTTGAGTGGTCGGAAAACTTCTGGAAAGACCTAATTTTTCTGAAACGAAATTATCAGCAAAGCTATGCCAGTCTATTTCGGGATAGGCTACATAATGAGCGTTCATATTTCCGGTAGCCCCACCAAATTTTGCAGTGTAGGGTATAGCTTTTAATTGTTTAATCTGGCCTCTCAATCGTGACAGAAACACTTCAATTTCTTTTCCCACTCTTGTCGGTGAGGCAGGTTGGCCGTGTGTTTTGGCTAGCATAGCAATATCTGACCATTCTTTTGCTGAATTGCCAATGTGTTCAATTAGCTTATGAAGGACAGGTAAATACACCTGTTCGATACCCTCTTTGAGTGATAGGGGTATAGATGTGTTATTTACATCCTGACTGGTAAGACCAAAATGAATAAATTCCAGGGTGTTTTTAAGTTCAGGATATTTGATATTTTCTTTAATGAAGTATTCTACTGCTTTTACATCATGGTTAGTAGTTTTTTCAATTTCCTTTATACGTTTAGCATCTTTCAGAGTAAAATCAGTGTAAATTTTTCTAAGAGAATCAAACACATCATGGTTCACGTGTGTTAGCTGTGGTAGAGGAATTTCACATAGAGCTATAAAGTACTCTATTTCAACTTTAACTCTATATCTGATCAGAGCGTATTCTGAATAGTAGTTGGACAGGTCTTTAACTTTATCGTAATACCTTCCATCAATAGGTGAAATTGAAGTAAGAGCTATTTTAGAATCCATGATTTTAAATTAAATGGCAAAAATAGGTTAAAGCGTTCATTTGATCCTCAATATTGTTGATTTACCTTTGCGGCGAAAAATTTGACTTCTACATGGCATTTGGATTATTTAAAAAGAAGAAAAAAGAAGAGACTACAAAAAAAAGTAGATATATAAACCTTAAGGTTAAAGAAATTGTACCGGTAGCAAAAGATGCAGTAAATGTAATTTTTGAAAAACCTGATAAATTTAATTATCAACCGGGTCAATTTATAACTGTAATCGAAAATATAAATGGTCAGAAGCTAAGAAGAGCTTATTCTTTGTGTACTGCTCCGGATCTTGATGATAATCCGGGGATAACTGTTAAAAGGGTTCAAAATGGATCTATGTCAAATCATATAAATGACAATTTCAGTGTTGGTAAAGAAGTCGAAATAATGGAACCCATGGGTTTATTTACCACTGAATATGATGCCAATAAAAACAGAAATGTTGTTCTTTTCGGTGGAGGTTCAGGTATAACTCCTTTATATTCTATCCTACGCACCATATTGCGAAAGGAACCCAATAGTACCGTAACATTGGTTTATGGTAATAGAAGTGCTGATTACATTATATTCAAAAATGAATTAGCTCAATTGGCTGAAGAAAATTCTAACTTTGATGTTATTCATATTCTGGAAGAAGATCCAAATAATACTTCTGATTATATCGGAAGACCTGATTCAAAAATGATTGTTGAGATTTGCAGAAAACTTGATTTAAAGGAATCAAGTGAAGTCTTTGTATGCGGTCCTCAGCCCATGATGGATAATGTTAAGGAAGGATTAGCTGCATACAAATTTCCATCAGATAGAATTAGACTGGAAAGTTTTGAAGCTGGCGTAACTTCACCTCAGGAAATCATTTCTGATCCAAATGAAGTTCAGCAGGCGGAAGCAACAATCATTCTGGATGATGAAAAATTTGCAATTACCATAGAAAAAGAAAAACCTATACTAGAACAAGGGCTTAAGCAGGGATTGGATATGCCGTATTCTTGTCAAAGCGGTCTCTGTACAGCATGTAGAGGCAAATGTATCGAAGGAGAAGTAAGTGTGGATAAAGCAGAGGGATTGTCGGAATCTGAAATTGATGAAGGATATGTCCTTACCTGCGTTGGAAGAGCTCTTTCTGATCGAGTTGTTATTGAAATAGGTTAAAATGAACATGCTATCATATGTTATAGCTATAACCAGCTATCAGCTTTTTTTATCACTGGTAAAAAAAGATTTAAGAATAGCCGGATTAATTTAGAGTTTTGTAAGGGATGTTTAATAATCGTTTGTTGAAGATTAGACCTATATTCAAAGAACTAAAGACCAATATGATATCATGCAATGTAACGAAGACAACAGTCACTCATTCCTTAGCAAGTTTCAAGCAGCCTGATACCTGCTAATCTTATTTTATAATTTCCAATTTTCTTCTAGAATACCAATATGTTAAAAAAGATATTTCCTATTATTTTTCTGTTCTCAATGTTATCAGTTTACGGACAGGTTGTTCAGACTGTTGGTAAAGAAACAGGAAGAAGAGGACCATTTGATGTCACAATCAGAATTCTCGATGAAAAATCAGGTACTGAACTAATTGGGGTAAGCACTGTAATTGAAAGTAATGGTATGGGTACCATTAGTGATGTGTTTGGTGAGAGTAAGTTTTCATTAGCGCGAGGTGTTTATTCAATTCAACTTAGTTACGTTGGTTATAAGAATAAATACATACGAATAAATGTAGTTGGTTCAGGAGAAATAGTCACTCGAATGGAAGACACTGAGACCCTGCTTGGAGAGGTCGTTATTACTAGCCGTAGTATGGAGGAAAATGTTAAGAGTGCAGAGATTGGAAAAAATGAGCTGAGTGTAAAAATGATAGAAAGCCTTCCTCTTTATGCCGGTGAAGTAGACGTAATTAAATCTCTTACTTTACTTCCGGGTGTTTCTACGGTAGGTGAAGCCTCATCAGGATTGAATGTAAGGGGTGGAAGTGCAGACCAGAACCTTATAATGCTGGGTGGAGCACCAATCTATAACCCTTCACACTTATTTGGATTTTTCTCTTCAGTAAATTCAGATGTGATCAATAATGTATCACTCTACAAAGGTGGTGTTCCAGCTAAATATGGAGGCAGAAGTTCTTCCATTCTTGATATTCAATACAAAAATGGAAATATGACCGACTGGGAAGGCAAAGCAACTGTGGGGTTAGCTTCTTCAAAACTATTTTTAGATGGTCCTATTCTTGAAGATAAATTGTCCATCATTGCTTCAGGAAGAGTTAGTTACGTAAACTGGATGCTTAATACTTCAAATGATTTGAGTATAAAGAATAGTAATGCATCTTTTTATGATCTTAACACAGTGCTTACTTTCAGAGCTAGTGATAAGCATAAAATCGATTATTCGTTTTACAGAAGTTATGATGATTTTAACCTGGTCTCAGATACGGTTTTCTCATGGGTAAATCAAAATCATGTTTTGAATTGGGACTACAGTATTACAGACCGAATGTTTTTGAAGGTTTTTGGTGTTTATAGTACCTATGATATTGGGATAAATAATACCCCCGGCGTGAACGGTTTTGAATTGAATTCAAGAATAAACGAGAATAGCATAAATGCAGACTACCTTTTCAATATTAGCGATAAGAATTCTATAAATGCTGGTTTCACTGCCAAATATTATAATATAAACCCCGGAACTCTTGATCCGTCTAGTGGTGAATCAACAATACAGCAAGTGGATATTGAAAATGAACAGGCGATAGAAACTTCAGCTTATATTCAACATACAATTGATTTTGGAAAGAGGATCGGTTTAAACTACGGAGTAAGGTTTACAAATTATGACTATCTGGGCTCCAACTCAGTTTATCTTTACGATGAATTTGCTCCAAGAAGAATCGAAAATTCAACAGGAATTCAGGAGTATGGACCAAATGAAATAATTCAAAATTATAAATCCATATTACCAAGAGCGGCCCTTAGATTTTCTTTTACAGAAACATTCTCTATGAAACTTGGATTCAATAGAATGAATCAGTTCATAAACCTTATTTCAAATACAGCTACAGTGGCACCTACAGATATCTGGAAATTGAGTGATAATTATTTAAAACCGACAGATGTATATCAATACTCTGCTGGTTTATTCAAAAATTTCGGGGATAAGTACGAGGTGTCTATCGAGGGATATTATAAGGATATTCAAAATATCATAGAGTATAAGGATGGAGCAGAGTTGTTTTTAAATGATCACCTGGAAACTGAATTGCTAAATGGTGAAGGAGAAGCGTATGGTCTTGAATTCTTTGTGAAAAGATCAGGAAGATTGTCAGGTTGGTTAAGTTATACCTATTCAAGAAGTTTAAGAAGAATACCCGGAACTTTTGAAGATGAACTAATCAATGGCGGGAATTGGTTTCCTTCAAACTTTGATAAGCCCCATGACATTACTGCTGTGACTAACTATAGCATTTCGAAGGATACAAAGTTCTCTGCAATATTTACATACAGTACTGGAAGGCCTGTAACTTTTCCTGCTGCTAAATTTAATTCAAGCAATCAGTTTTTGCCATATTACAATAACCGAAATGCTGACAGAACACCAGATTATCACAGATTAGATGTTTCATTTACCTGGACCCTACAGGGTAAGAGTAAGCTTATGCAAGGTGACTTTGTATTTTCAGTATACAACTTATACGGTAGAAAAAATCCATTCTCTGTATTCTTCGATGACCAACCGGGATCTGAACCACAGGCATACAGGCTGACGGTTCTTGGTGCACCATTTCCTTCAATTAGTTATTCTGTCCAATTATTTTGATCAGCAATATGAAAAAATTAATTCTATATAGTCTAGTTATAAGTTTTCTTACAACCTGTGTGGATCCCATTGATATAGAGACACCAGATGATGTCAATCTTCTTACTGTGGAAGGCTTCATAACTACGCAGCCGGGTCCTCATAATGTGAGACTAAGTATAACAGCACAGTATGGTAGTATTTATCAGGCTTTTCCACAGAGAGTTCTGGGTGCTAATGTTGGGGTAAGAGATAATGAAGGTGTTGTTACGCTTTTGAATGAAATTGGAGAAGGAAACTATCAAACACCTGCAGGATTCAGAGCTGAAGTTGGTAAGAGTTATTCCTTACTAATAGAATTTCAGGGTAGACAATATATCTCATTTCCTGAAAAAGTTGATAAAGCTCCAGAGATTGAGGATATAGTTTACAGATATGAAGAGGTTCCATCAGATAATGACCTATTGCCTACAACAGGCTTTAAGGTATTTGTTCAGTATAAGGATAATGCTGAAGTGGATAATTATTATTTATTCGATAATTCAGGAGCATACAATTTAAGTACACGTCCTGACCTTTTTACAGTTATAATACAAGGAGTTCCGGTTCCAGCACCTAAGGACTGTTGTTATGAATGCTTTGCAACCGAGATCCCTGACAGAGAAGTCAGAATAGAAAGCGATAGAATTTACAATGGTCAAACCATCAGTAAAGAAGTTGCTTACTTAATTGACAATGGGCGAAGATTTGTTAATAATAAGTATTTGTTTTACGCTTCCATACATTCCATCAGTAAAGATACTTATGAATACCTTTCTTTGGTTGAGAACCAAAAAAGTATTGATGGAGATATTTTTGACCCACCCCCAGCACAAATTAGAGGTAACTTTATCAACCTGGCAGACCCCAATGAGCAGGTTATTGGTCATTTCTGGGTAGCAGACGTATCAACAGATTCCATATTTGTGGATGGAGGTCAACTACTATCCCGAAAACCTCCAAATACAATCAACGACGATTGCAGAGAGACAGAGGGGGCTACTACTGCTTTTCCATCATGGTGGTTTTCTGATAATTAATATGTTATGAGCTTATTTAAGAAAATATTTATTATTACCATAACAGCACTCTTCATTTCCTGTGAAAGTGAAGAAGTAAACCAAAACGTATTAGTTCAAACGTCCGCTATCGTTTACACGAGTAGTGAAAGTGCTATCGTTCAGGGTTCATTGCTTAGATTGGGTTCTAATGAATCGGCAGAAGATATAGGTTTTGAAATAAGTTTGAATGAAGATTTATCTGATTCTCGACTGGTTTCATTAGGGGAGAGAGCATCTTTGGGTAGATTCATCGCTGAAATTAAAAATCTAATTCCGGATAATACATATTTTGTGAGGGCATACGTACGAAATGGTGAATCAATATCATTTGGTGAAATATTAAGTTTTGAAACATTAATTCCACGGATTTTATCATTTTCACCATCCACAGCCCAGATAGGAGATGAGATCAGTATTTTTGGTGAGAATATTCCAGACAGCATTTCTATATTTTTCGGTGAAACAAGGGCCCAGGTGCAGGATGTCTTATTTCAAACCCAGGTCAATGTTCGGGTTCCAAAAACCGATGGAGAAATTAAAGTGCCTATTCGAATAGAGTTTGGTGACCTTTCAGTAACATTCAAAGAGGATTTTGAATATGTAACGGGCACTTACGGGCAAGTAAGAGAGTTTCCTGAGTATTATTTCAGGTTTACAGGTGTGACTCTAGTCCCAACCAATTATTTTGAAACATTTGGTTTTCAGCAGGGTGTTGAACTGGTTTTTGGATTGGGCAGAGAGTATTATAATGCTCAGACCGAAGATAATCAGTTCGTTTACTCATATAATATGGAAAGTGATGCGTGGCAGCAAACTTATATTCCTGACACTGCTTATGTTCCATTCGCACTGAACAATAAATTTGGTGGAGGACAATATAACGACAGAACACAAGGATTCAATAATGAAGTATGGCAATATGAAAATGGAAACATTGTACCCATTGATCCCTTCCCCTTTGATATTTTTCATGGTGTAGGTGTTGAATTGAATGGTACAGAATACATTATGGGAGGCATGACCCAGGTCGCAGGAACAAGTGTTTTCACCACACCGAGAAAAGATTTATATAGACCTTTATCCCCTATTTACAGAAAAGAGGGCAGTCAGTGGGTACTTACTACAGAGACAGTAAAAGGAGTGTCATCACTTGAAGCACAGTTACCAAACTTTGTCATTAATGATATAGCTTATTTCATGGGTATGGATGGTGATTTGTGGAGCTTTGATGAATCAACCTTCACTTGGGAATTTAAAAGTAACTATCCGGGAAGAATGGGATATAATGGTGTTTGTGCTGTATTAGACGGGTTAGTTTACATTGGTTTATTAAGTGGAGCACAGGATATGTGGGCTTACAATCCTGTAGAAAACACCTGGACTCCTAAGAACGAGTTTCCAATCAGAAATGGGGGAGATGTATTAGCATCTGGAGTATTTAATGACCGGGTATTTTTCATTAAAAATGGACTTCAGATAAATTCAGCTAGTCCTGCTGATGTAAGAGCAGTTGAAGTGTGGGTACTGAATCCAAATGCATTATAGAGGGCAAAATCTTTGAAGCAGAGTTTCACAAATATCAATTTATTATCTTTTATAATCCTTTTTACAGTTTTGGGATGTGAGGATACTATTGAGCAGGATCCTGGGGTTTTTAGTAATACCATTTTATTTGTAAGCAGTGATAATGCAATAATTGAAGCGAGTGTTTTTTCCCTAGGCGATAATGAAATAATGAACTATGGTGCAGAGATCAGTACAACCGAAGACTTTGAAAGCAGGCAAATAGTTGATCTTGGAGAAAGAAGAGCACTTGGAAAGTTTGTTGTTCAATTTTCAAACCTATTCGTAGATCAGGAATATTTTGTAAGACCCTACATTGAGGCAAATGGAAATTTCTATTATGGAAGCATTCTCACATTTACAACCTTGCCACCGGTGATTGAAGGAGTTTTTCCAAATGTCGCGGATGTTGGGAATACAGTGGAACTACGAGGTAGTAATATTCCACCAGAAAACTTTAAAATTTTTATAGGGGATCGGGAGGCAAATATTGAAGATGTTTTATTTTCATCTGTGGTACGGTTCAGAATACCAAAAAGAGGAGAAAATGTATTTGAACCTGTTAGGTTTCAATATGAAGATACTATAGTAACACTGGATCAACCTTTTGAATATGTAACCGGACAATGGAATCTAATTGATGAGTGGCCGGTTGAAATTAATGGATTTGCTACTGAACTGACTTCTTATTTTGAAGCTATGTATATGCAGGTAGGGAATGAATTGATTTTTGGCTTAGGGTATGATCAAACCCAATTCAATAACTCTAATGTCTGGAGCTTCAATATGGAAACCGGAGAATGGAGTGGAGTAGGTTTTGAAGAAAATAGAGAGGTTGGAGCAAGGCACCCCTATAAAATTGGGAACAGCTTTGGTGGTGGACAAATTGGGAAAATTTTTGGAACGGTGACATACAATTATACTTCATGGGAGTATGTCAATGGGGAATTTGTATCTACAGGTCCATTTCCATTTGACTCTTACAAGGGGGTAGGGATGAATCTTTTTGGTACTAATTATGTATTTGGAGGATTGTTGGAAGCAAATGGGCAGAATATCCCTGAAAACCAATTATATACTCCACTGAATATTATTTACAAAGAAGGTGATAACGGCTGGGAGAATTCAGGTCTTACAATAAGCGAACTTGATGTTGTCGAAGAAGATCTTCCTTACTTTGTTATCAATGATATTGGATATTTTGTGGATGAAAACAAAGAAACGTGGAATGTTGACATGCGATCAAACACCTGGTCAAGATTAAGTTCTCTTCCAAGTTCAATAAATCCTTACAGGGGAGTCAATACAACATTAGAAGGAAAAGCTTATGTCGGACTTTTTGAAAACTCACGTGAAATGTGGGAATATGATCCGGAAACAAATTTCTGGAAAGTTAAAGCTCAGTTTCCGGGAGACAGAAATGGTTCTAATGTCGCAATTGGATCCTACAATCGAAGAATATTCATAGTAAGAAATAAAACTGCAGTTGATTTCGAATCCATTAGAAGACTTGCAGTGCCGCTACAGGTTTGGGTATTTGAACCAAATGGTTTTTAGAAAAATCTACTCCTGAATCATTATATTAGGGTCAAATTATTACCATGAATCCTGATTTTAATAACTGGTCATCTTTTTATAAAAAACTCACATTAATCTTTAATGCAATCGTTGCTTTTTCACTTTTGCCTTTTGCTTTTTTGTATCTGGAGTTGGAAAAATATCGTCGGCCAACTTACTTCACTGGTGTCGAGTTATTAGTTTTTGAAGGTCTTTGTTTAATTGTGATTGGAGTGATTTTATTTTGGGCTCATACTGGTTTTAAAAAATCCCTAAGAGATCAGGATAAAGAGCAGGGTTTAAAATCTAAACTTATTTTCTACTATAGAATTGCAATCAAAAGGTATATAATTTACGAATTAGCTGCTATTATTTGCCTGGCAGCGACATATTTTGCTCAGGAGTTGTTTTTCGCAGTAGTTTACATTTTCATCCTTTTTATATTATCACTGGCAAGACCTAAATATGATAATGTTGTCATGCATCTTCAACTTAATGAAGAGGAAAAGCAGATTCTTACGAAAGACTATGATCTGGATTAATTCAGCTCATTCAAGTGATGCACATGTTCATCAATGAGGTCAATCTGCCGTGTTATTTCATCGACATATCTAACGAGTTCTTTCTCTAGTCTTTTAACTTCTTTATTATAAGTTGCATCTTTTTCCTTACCAGTATTTCTTTCAATATCGTTTAAGGTATTGCATTCCAGGTGAAGGAATTTTAGGAATGATCGAGTTGTATAATCTTTTTCTAACTCTTCTATGTCTTTTAATGTAGCTTCCGCTTGGGGATCTTGTTTGTCGTAATATTTAGCATTTACGATCATGTATAATGAAGTATCGTAATGATGAATTTTATCAAGAAGACCCACCATTTTATCCCTATATGGTTTAGTCCTGCAATATGATTTTAATCCTTCATATGTTTTGAGATTTGCTGCCTCTGTATCCCAGGATACTGTAAGTTCATCAATGATTGCGACGATGTTTTTGGACTCGTCCTCTTTGAGTTTTTTATATTTGTTTTGTGAATATGAACTAAAACTGGCAAGAAGAATAAATATTGAGAGCAGGCTAATCTTTTTCATGGTGATTTCTTTTTATAAACTTACAAACTATCGAGGATTTAAAAAAGGCTGTAAAGCGACTGAAATAAAAAAACCGACTCTTTTGAAGTCGGTTTTTAACGTATTAAATCTAATTTACTTTAACTCTTTAATCTTGATATTTCTATACCAAACATCGTCTCCATGATCCTGTAAAGCGATATAACCCTCCATAGGGATATTGCCCCAATTTGGATTCATATCCGGCCATTTACTATCAGCTATTAATGCAGCCATTCTTTCAGAACCGATGGTATATTTCACTACAGTATCACCATTCATGATATGCCAGATATTTTTTCCTTTGGCCAAAACTTCTGATGTATTCCATTCTCCATATCCTCTGAAGTTTTGAGGATCAGCTGGAATAAGGTCATAAAGGGATCCTGACTGACGATTTCCGTTTTTACCCAAATTAGCATCAGGATGATTCATATTATCCAGAACCTGCATTTCAGGACCGGTTTTCCATATGTAATCAAATTCTTCAGTTCCTCTATACAGAATTCCTGAATTTGCGGCACTATCAACTTTCCAGTCAACTTTGAAATGGAAGTCTGAAAACATTTTGTCGTAGATGATATCCCCACCGTCTTTTGCTCCTGCTTCTCCTCTTCCGGATCCCTGGATGTGCAGCGTACCATCATCCTCTACTTTCCATGCAGCAGGAAAGGTTTCTTTTTTATAACCTCTCCAACCGTTTGAGGTGCTACCATCAAATAATAACATCCAGCCATCTGCCTTTTCAGCATCAGATAGTGTATTGGGTGATGCTACAATAGCTACAGGTTCCTCTACATTTTCCTGAGAATCTGCAGTTTCTTCCTGACTTTGTTGGTTTCCGGATTGTGAGCAGCTCCATAGCAATACCATGCTTAGAACTGTCATTATAAAATACTTACTCTTCATATTTATCAATTTAAGATTGTTTAAAAAATTAGTAACTCCATCCATCTCTGTAGGTATGTTTCACATACTCTGCAGCAGCTTCTTTAGCATTTATTGTTTCATATTGAGTGTTGAATCGTGGATCTCCATCTACTACTTCAAACGAATCACTAGAAACGATTCTGATTTCATCACTATCGCTGATATTGGTAATTTCCATTTTTTCAGCGTCCCACTCAAGCACTCTTCTTAGATCCTGTAGTCTGACTGCCAGGTTACCAGCTACTACTACCTCATTTAGAGGTCCTGCATACTCGAAATTTGAACTACATTCTACTCTGTCTTTCTTTTTCTCTTTACATGCTCTAACCCAGTCCATCTCATGACCACCTTCCATTGCTTTCTCAATTCTTCTCAGTTCACCTGTTGTTGGAGGAGGATTATCCTCTCTTCCAATAATGAATGGATTTCGAGCGTAAGTACCACAGATCAATGTTCCTTTAGTTCCATAGAAAATAGCTCCTCCACCACTATCACCAGGATATTGACCTTCTGCAAGACCTTCGGGACGATTAGGCATAAGACCTCCATCATACCAGTTGAATTCAACAGCAGGCATATTTATTTTTCCTTTCTTTGGTCTCTCATTAAAGTAATAAGTTACTTTCTCAGCAATAGGAGCACTTTCAGTATTAACCTGAGATGAAGAAGCCTCAAAAGCATATGGATAACCAAGTTCAAGAGCTTTATAAACCGGATCCATAATATGACAGGCCATATCTCCTAAAGCTCCTGTACCAAAATCCCACCACGCTCTCCAGTTCCATGGGGTGTAAGCAGAATGATAAGGTCTGAATTTTGCCGGCCCTATAAACAGATCCCAGTCCATAGTATCCGGAACGGACATTTTCTCTGTAGGTCTTTCAAGTCCCTGAGGCCATATAGGTCGGTTTGTGTATGCATCTACTTTTGTTATTTCACCTATTTCACCATTCCAAATCCACTCACAAACTTTTCGCATATCATCACTGGAGTTCCCCTGATTTCCCATTTGAGTAGCAACTCTGGTCTCTCTTGCCAGCTCAGTTAATTTTCTTGATTCATAAACTGAATGAGTAAGAGGTTTTTGACAGTATACGTGCTTACCTGCCCGCATTGAGTCAGCTGTAGCAACATAGTGAGTATGATCGGGTGTACTTATCATCACAGCATCGATGTCTTTATCCATTTCATCGAGCAT
>CAYTFO010000041.1:14539-22718 GCA_964437135.1 uncultured Roseivirgaceae bacterium
CTTTGTAAAGCTTCGCGTCAGGGTAATCATCAAAACATCTTTTTGCATATTTCCAATCAACATCAGTAAGTGCAACGATATTTTGTGTATTCATATTCCGAAGATTAGATCTTCCCATACCTCCAACGCCAATTCCAGCAATATTCAATTTATCACTTGGAGCCACATAGCCTAAACCTGAGACTACATGACTGGGCAACACGGTGATACCTGCGAATGCAGCAGATGATTTAATCATGAAATCCCTTCGGCTATTCGAAGTGTTTTTATTTTTGTTTTTCTTCATTTTAAAAGGATTAATGTACATAAATGAAACAATATCGAAATATAGTATAAATCAATCAGCTATGCACGGGAATAAAAAAAGGAAGACTTTCGATCTTCCTTTCAAACGTTTGCAAAATATCTTTAATCCTTTTGAAGATGAACATCCATTTGAGGAAATGGAATATTAAGTCCTTCTTTTGCGAATGTTTTATAAACCTTCTCGTTCATGTCAAAGTAAGTTGGCCATAGATCATCAGCATTTGACCATGCCCTTACAACAATGTTGACAGAACTATCACCTAATGAATGAGTGGCAACAAATGGCTCAGGGTCTGCAAGTATTCTTTCATCATCTTTTACGAGCTTCATCAATACTTCTTTGGCTTTATCTATATCGTCTCCATAAGCAATTCCAAAAATCCATTCATTTCTACGGACAGGTTGCTGAGAGTAGTTTGTCATATCTGCATTAGTAAGTCCACCATTCGGTATATACACTACTTTTTTATCAAAAGTATGAATGATTGTGTAGAATATTTGAATCTCATCAACCGTACCCAGGTATCCTTTTGCTTCCACTACATCTCCAACTTTAAATGGTCTCAATAGTAGTAGAATAACACCTCCGGCGAAGTTTTGCAGCGTTCCCTGCAATGATAAACCGATTGCCAATCCAGCGGCACCGAGTACGGCAACAAATGATGTTGCCTCTATTCCAATCATACCGATTACAGATATTCCCAGTATGACTTTTAGAGTTGCGCTTATTAACGATTTAAGAAATGGTGCAAGACTAGGATCAACATTTCTTTTTTCAAAACCCCTGGCGATTCCTTTCATGATCATTTTTATCACCCAAAGGCCAATAATGAGGGTAACAATCGCCAGAATAAATTTTGGAGCGTATGCTATGACCAGTTCCATTAACTGATCTGCATATTTTTGAAGATTATTTACGGTTAGTTCTTCCATTAAGCAGTGATTTAATTTGTTTTTAATCTATTGGATATGGTATAAATACAAAATTTGTAAACTCAGGTTCAACAATAAAAAGACAGCAAAATTCATCAGCATTTTTGAATACCTCTTTAAAATTCTGAGGTTTTTCTATCAATTTTCGCTGTTCAAATTCTTCTGCTAACGAAATATAATAATTCCAGTCGTTATTAATATGTCCCTTTTCATAAAGTATGGATCCTAAGGGAATTTTTGTTTTGGAAACCGGAAAAATCGGGAAGTCTGAAATTTTTCTAATTCTCATCTGATAGGAAGCTTCCTTAATGAGATCAGCAACTTTTATGAAGTCAGCTGAGATTTTTCCCAGGTATTTTGGATCTAATTCCGGATCATTATGCATGTTTCTTTAGTTTTAAAAGCGCAATATTTTCAACATGATGAGTATGAGGAAACATATCTACAGGTTGAATCATATCAACACTGTAGTTTTCTGAAAGTTCCTCAATATCCCTGGCCTGAGTCGCAGGGTTACAACTTACATATACAATTTTTTGAGCTTTTAGCTGGTTCAGAGCTTTAACTACATTTTTATGCATGCCAGCTCTTGGAGGGTCTGTAATGATGATCTTAGGTTTTCCATTTTTTCTTATAAAATCATTACCGAGCATGTCTTTCATGTCTCCTGCAAAAAACTCAGTATTAAGTATTCCATTGATTCCTGAATTTTTTCTGGCATCTTGAACTGCATCCCCGACTGACTCTATTCCAATAACTTTTTTCACATGTCTGGCAATAAAATTAGCAATAGTACCTGTTCCTGTATAAAGGTCATACACTAGTTCATCTCCGGTAGGATCTGCAAACTCCAGTACTTTTTTATATAGTCCATGTGCCTGCAAAGAATTTGTTTGATAAAAAGATTTAGCTCCTATCCTGAAGGTTAAATCTCCCATTTTCTCATGTATGAATCCCTCTCCATAATAAACATGAACAGGTAAATCGTAAAATGTTTCATTACGTTTTTCATTTACAATGTAAAGAATAGTGGTTATTTCTGGGAACTCTTCACGAAGGAAATTCAACAACCCCACAATTTGTGTTCGTTTTTCCTTAGCAAACTGAACAATTACCATTATCTCTCCAGTGGAGGTAGTTCGGATAATTAGATTTCTAAGAAAGCCAGTATGTTTCTTAAGGTCGTAGAAACTAAGTTTATTCTTTTCGGCATATTCCTTTACCGCAAGACGAATAGAATTACTGGGAGCTGCCTGTAGATGGCATTCATTTATGTCAAGGATTTTATCGAACATTCGGGGGATATGAAAACCGAGTGCATTTCGACTAAACTCTTTTCCTGATTCTATTTCATCACGGGTTAACCAACGATTATTAGAAAATGTATATTCAAGTTTATTTCGATAATGTGTGATCTCTTTTGAACCGAGAATATCATTACTTTTAGGAAGTTCAATGCCTGTCAGCTTTTTTAGATTATCTTCTACATGATCCTGCTTATGCTTTAGTTGGGCATTATAATCTAGATGTTGCCACTTACAGCCCCCACAAATTCCGAAATGTTCACAGAATGGTTCTGTTCTGTCTTTCGACTTCTCATAAAATTTTTCAGGTGTCCCAACCAGAAACTTTTTTTCCCTTCCTGTTATTTTAATATCCGCTATATCTCCAGGAGCACCTCCCTTTACAAAAACAACCATTCCGTCTTTTCTGCCCACTGCCTTTCCATCTGCGGAAATTCCTGTTATTTTTACCTTATCTATATTCCTAACCTTACGCATATTTTGCAAAAATAGTTAACACTACTGTTGAAAGTGAGTTAGGGAATAAAAATATCTGGTTGTCATATAGAAGATGAGGAAGGCACTATTTGTATTTGCTTTATTAGTTGGTTTTGCTTCAAAGGCTTTTCATATAGTAGGAGGAGAAATAGAATTTATTACCCTACAAGCTGGATTATATAAAATAAATGTTGTCCAGTATTTCGATGAAGCGCAGGATGAGAACCCTGGACCCGAAGGTGCTGTAGAGGTTTACATTTATAGCAACTATGATAATTCCTTAATCTCTACTCATTTTCTCAGACTGGAAGAACAAATTCCTGTATCCTATACTAACCCAGAATGCACAAGAGGAGAATTAGCGACATCAAGGGTAGTTTGGTCGATTGATTCTCTGGAATTGGAACCCCTTGAATATGCTGATCCGGAGGGGTATTATATTGTATGGGAGAGGTGTTGTAGAAATGAAACCGTAGTTAATATCGATAATCCCCGTTCCACAGGAATGAAATATACCCTTGAGATACCTCCATTATGGAAGGATGGGAAACCTTTTATCAATACATCTCCAATCCTATTCAAACCTTTGAGTGATTATGCATGTGTAGATCAATTATACTACACTGAATTTACCGGAATAGATCCTGACGGTGATTCACTTGCATATTCAATGGTCAGGCCTTTGAATACGGTAACTCAGGACGCTTTGCCCATTCCCCAATCCAAACCCCACATTATTAAGAATTACAAGGCGGGCTATGAAGATATTATACCTGGCAATCCCGCATTGAATATTAGTACTGATGGGTTATTGACTGTGAAGCCATCTACCTTAGGTCTGCATGTATTTTCAGTATTGGTAGAAGAGTTTCGAAATGGTATAAAGATTGGTGAAGTAAGAAGAGATTTTCAAATGCTGGTCCTGGATGATTGTAGTCCGCCTGATCCACCTGAATTAGGAATTCAGATACCGGGAAACCCAAATTTTGTTCCTGAGATAAACGTGCTTCGATATACCCTCGAAGAGGATAAATGTGTACAATTTAAAGTGACAAATTTTGCGAATAACGTTGAAAAAATATGGCTACGTACAGAAGGAGTAAATTTTGAAGGTAATATTCAAGATTTTTTTCTACTAAGCGATACTGTAATTATTGGAGATCAGGATACCGTCACTTTTGATGCATGTTTTCCGGGTTGTCCACCGCTTTTAAATGAACCTTTCGTGGTAGATATTATTGCAGGTGATAATGCCTGTCCTTTACCTCAGCTTGATACCATCCGACTAACTATAGAAATAGAACCTCCGCCCAATTTTTTCCCTGAAGTAACCTCAGAGTTTCCGGGAGCAACGGTACTGGAGGATTCTGAATTTACCAACAGGATCATTGCGACTGATGCTGATAATGACTCCATGACCTACCAAATCGTAGTGCGGGAAGTGGAAGACCCTTCAGCAATCGGGCTCTCAGTAGTCGAAATTGAAAATAGGCCGGGAAGGTTAGAACTTGACTTAAATTGGGATACAGACTGTTTGGTTTATGATTTCTCCGAATTTGATCAGTTTCATGTAGCTGTTGTTGCTAATGATATTGATCAATGTGATTTCCCGATTCCTGATACCTTATGGATGGATTATCGGGTTATTTTACCTCCCAATAATAGTCCAATTGTCAATATTCCCGGATTTGAAGGGAATTTTCTGGAAGTTGATGTTTTCGAAGAAATTCGATTTGATATAGAGGTTCAGGATGTTGATCAGGATGAGGTGAGTCTGGATCTTATTGGCAGATCTGTAATTAGTGCAAATGTCGGTTTGGAATTTGATGGAGTCACCGGCATTGGGGACGCAAAAGGAACATTTGTCTGGACCCCGGATTGTTCAAAACTGAGAGAGGGAAGTAACCTATTCCCATTTACATTTATTGGGGATGATAATGATAAATGTAAAGTCAAGAATTTTGATTCCTTGAATTTTGTCGTCAGAGTGAAGGTGCCAGTAAATACACCACCCGTTATAGAGCTGAGTGATTCAATCCATCGATTACGAGTTAATGAGACATTTGTTCTTCCTTTAAAAGCGACAGATGTAGATGATGATCCTTTAAGTCTTGGTTTTTCCAGGCAGTTCTTACCTCCTAAATCTGAGAGTTTGAGCTTTGAAGATGTAGAAGGTGTGGGAATAGTTAATCAGGATTTAGTCTGGACACCGGAATGTGAACTATTGAATGGTAATAAAACAGCGGTTTATCAATTGATATTTAAATCTGAGGATGTCAGATGCCCGGTATCAAAACAGGATCAAATTGTAGGAACGTTTATTATTTTTGAAGACCAGGTTAGGTTTGAGGAATTTAAGCCACCCAATGCATTTTCTCCAAATGGAGATGGGGTTAATGAAGTATTTAGATTGTCCGGATCAGAGATTATTAGCGAGAACCTGCCAATTGATATTTGTGCTGATGAATTTCAGTACTTCTCCATTCATGACAGGACTGGCAATCGAATCTTTTATTCTGAATCCAGAGATTTTGTTTGGGACGGAGCAAATTTTCCGTCAGGGACCTATTACTATGTTGTAAAGTATTCTAAGTCGGAATATCGAAACTACATACAGCTGTTGCGTTAAAAACCTGCACCCACTCTAACCCCAACATTGCTGATTTTTCCATTGAGGTAGCCTCTGTAGTAATCCACCCTGAAAAACTTAAAAATATGTTCGATACCCACTCCAAGCTCAAAATACTCTCCGGAAATCGGGGTTGATACAAAGTGAGTGGATACTACTGTTTGCCAGTTGAGCTTTTTTATCAGAGGTATTTTATTCAGGATAAATTCATTGAAATGGTGCTCAGCATGGGCTTCAAAATATCGGTCCTGAGTTGAAAAACTATAGTAGTCCAATGTCTGAAAATTTTCGGTTTGAAAGTTTCCAAAATAGGTCAGATTTCCATTAAAATGCTTGAAATCCGGGAAGGTTATGAAATTATCGTTTAGGAAAATTCCGGCGCCAACTAAGTAATCCAGTCTTCCCACCAGTCCAAAAGATACATTATCATTGATTTTTCCGTATAAATGATCAAAATCGGAGTCAATGCTGCCAGGGTGAAGTCCTTTTCGATACCCGATGGTAAATTCAGGATATTTGCTTCCGAGGTTTATCTTTCGATCGGGCCTGCTTATGTATTTTTGGCCAGGTCTGTATGTAAAGGATACATTCAAAATCATGGATTGGTGTTGATCAAACTCTGTATCCGGGATTTCATTATTGACAGGCACGTTTGGAGTGATTTTACTAACGTTTTCCTCTCTGAAAGCATAATCATTAGTATTTTGAAGTTGAACTCTATTTTCAAAATTCAGGGATGAGTTGAGAAACAGGCCATTTAAAATTTCCTCACGGTAACCAACATTGGCGAAGCTTTTTTGATAAATCTTCATGTAGTTATTACCTTCAAATAATGTAAAATAGGTATTGAACGCTTCTGAAATTGGTTCTGCAGAATTAAACTGGTTCACATATCTTCCGAATTCTACACTCAATGATTTTTGTTTTCCCGGGTCCAGGTCAATATTTCCACCCAGTGTCATTTGGAATCTGTTGTTGGAAAAACCATATCTAACCTTACTGAAAATGCTGAACAGGTATTGATTATCTTTTTCCGGGTTTCTTTTCGTAAATCTAAAAGTACCGAATGGTGCTAAACCCTCTACCGTATTAAAATTCAGGAAGCCTAATATTGAAGGGAAATTGAGACTATACCCCTTGTAAGAGTTTGCGTAATTATAACCTGCCAATATCAAAGGTGCGGGTTTTACTTTGTTTCGATTTTGATCCACCGAATCTTTATATTCCCGGGTACTTTTTACTATCGCAATACTGTCTTTCTGATAATAATCCCTGGTTTCTAGTTTTGTAAGTGGCATCGGTCTTACGTTTTTCCAATATATGGAGTCTCTTTCATTTGCTTCTTCCTCGATAACCAGAATCTCATTATTAAAATCTTTCTTTTGAAACAGATCAACTTTTGGAACTGAGTCCTGTGCTAGAGTCTTATCTTCATATTCTTCATAAATGTCATAATTGGGTTCAACCTTATAGTTGGTGTACATACTCAAAAAGTATCCACTACCCTTAAAACCAAATGCTTTAAACTGGAAAGAGAATTCCTGTGATATAGGCATAAAAATTCCAAAATCAGCAGGAGCAAATACCTGATTTATCTGGATTGAATCTACAAATTCGATACTCCGATCTTTTGTGAGCAGCAGGTCAGTACTATGAATTCTCCAGCTATCTTCAACTATGTAAATGAAACCACTGAATACAGGATCAGTGTTACGTTTAGGAATAACGGCTATTTTATTTACCGTGTAGTTATCTTCTTCAAAAAAGCCTTCTAATTCATAATCATAGAAAAGGAATGCATTATTCGCAATTGGTGATACAAATCCTCTTTCACTTAGTCCCTCCAGCTCAAATTGATTTTGATAGAAATTGGTATAAAAACTAGATGCCTGATTCCAAGAAAAGGCATTGTTATCTCCACTAACCTTGGAGGAAATCATTACCTCATTATATTTAGCAGGCTGTTCGAATTGAAGTTTAGATATAGACTCTGATAGATAAACTATACCTGTATCTACTTCTACATCTATTCCCAGAATTTTATCAGGTCTTTTATCGAGTCTTTGATTTCCTTTAATGTAAACGTCACATTCAAAGGCGTTAACTTCTTTTTCATAAAACTTTCTTTTATTGATTGCTTCACGAATTATTGCATAAGCGGGATTCTCCCCATCAGCATTTACTACTACAGCGGAAAGTTGAACGGTTTCAGGTTCTAGTTGAAAATTCCTATTTATCGTTTGACCATCACTGGTTGAAATGCTTTCTCTAAGTTTTTGATAACCGATAAACCTTACGATTATCATTTGTTGTCCTGAAGGAATTTTTAATTGATAATCACCATTTGCATTCGATGTGGTTCCAATTGTGGTTCCTTCCACATAGATTGTTGCAAACGAAAGCCCCTGATTATTCTCATCAAGAATTTTACCTTTCAGCAAAGACTGAGAAAATAATGTGAAAGAAAAAATTATTAGTAAACTATAAAGTATCGAACGCATTTTCAAGGTCATTGATTAATGTATTTGCA
>CAYTFO010000042.1:0-6415 GCA_964437135.1 uncultured Roseivirgaceae bacterium
CAGCACCAAAATTCAGATATAAGTTTGGGACATATTGAGCTTTGAAATACCGAACATTTATGTTTTGCAGTTCTTCCTGTGTTTGGAGAATTTTATACTCAATTCTCTCATTTGGATTAAAATCAATAGCTGAAAGGTCAATTGGATCAAACTCAAGCTTAGAAAGCTCATCTTCCAGTTTCAAAGGCTGTGAAATAGGCATCCCCATTTGAAACTTCAGTAAGCTTATCGCTGTAATTAATGATTCAGTTCTGTTTTTTAGATCCGTTTCTACATTGTTGAACTGAATTTGAATCCTATTTACATCGATCTTCTCTGCAAATCCACTTTCATAAAGTTGCTGAGTTTCATTTAGGAGTGAATCCAGTCTGCTGTAGTTACTTCCTAATAATTCCAAGTTTTCTGAAGTAACTAAAACCAGGTAATATGCTTTAGCTACTGCTTCAATAACGTCAATTCTAGTCTTTACTTCTTGTTCTCTGGTTTGCTCTTTAAGTTTTCTAGCAGCTTCCAAACCCACAAAGTAGCTTCCATCAAAAATCAATTGTGAGGCATTAAGCCCTAATTGTCCAGTATTTTTTGCGGCAAAGGCTGCAGCAAATGTTTGAGGCTCTGGAATTGATGTTTCAGGGGGAAGCAAACCGTTTTCGATTAACACTCCATACACCGCTGGAGATATAAAATCCTCAATAAAAGCCCGCTGGATTTCAATATTGTTGGTAACTCCTGCACTTGCTGTTACCTGGGGTAAACCGATTGATAAAGTTTCTCCGACTTTTGCCTCTGAAATTTGATTTTCTAATGATGCTATTTTAAGCTGCTCATTATTTTCCAGGGCATATTCAATACATTCATCCAATGTATATTCCAATGTTTCCTGCCCGAACAGAAAAAATGAAGAAAATAGTGTTATAAAAGATATTATGTGTTTCATGAAATAGTTTTATTAGCTTCTTCTAATTGAAATTTTTCGTAAAGTTCACGCCCTTTGTCTGTTAGAATTCCATACACAAAATGATCAAATAACTGGATTTGAACTTTTGAGAAATCAAAATGGCTCGAAGGGTAAATATTTTGGTCAAACATCATTTCCACCTGCTCCATCCTGAATATTGCAAGAATCTCAGCGTCTATTGCATCTCTGTAGTAGCCCTCAGAGATTCCCCATTTGATGTTCTCGACGATGTTACTCTTTATAAATTCATACTTAAATTTCAGGAATTGATTCCATGCTTCAGAATGAAATTTCTTGAGATCATGCATGGTAGTTGGGTTTATATTCGAAAGATTTCTTCTCATACAAACCGAAAGCTTACTGATCTCCTCTATCGCATTTTGTGATTCATCCCTTATTTGACTGAATTCCTGTTGTTCATTGTCCAAATGATTTTGAGCAACCGCCAATACTAAGTGATCTTTATTGTCAAAATATTGATATAGAGTTTTCTTAGAAATCGAAAGCTCCTTTGCTACATCATCCATCGTCACGGATCGAATTCCATATTTAAAAAACAGCATTTCTGCTGAAAAAATAATTTTAGTACGAGTCTCCTCCATATTTCATTTACATCATTGCCTCACTTCAGATCGATTTTTTGGATTTCTGATAATCATCATCAAAACCTAGGAAACTTTTGTTGACTTTTGAGTTTCCTTAGCAGGAACGAGGAGAAGAACCGAAAGGTTTACATATTTGTATTAATTTTTTGAGAAAAATCCATGAAATCGTTTGAATAGATCCATTTCGAATCAAATTATTGTTGGCGAAAACCAACTCACCTATTCTAAAGTAGGATCTGGCAACCAAATAATTCTTGCTTTTCATGGTTTTGGTCAAGAACGAGACCTCTTTTTAGAAATAGCAGAAAAAAAGCCATCCTACACATTTTTCTTATTTGATCTATTTTACCATGGTTCAAGTATTAGACCTGATCAACCTTTGACTAAGGAAGAATGGAAAAAGGTTATTTCTGAGTTTTTGATAAAGGAAAAGATTGATAAATTTAGTTTACTTGGATTTAGTCTTGGAGGGCGATTTGCAATAAGCACCGCATATGAATTTGCGGAAAAGGTAGAAAAATTAATACTCATTGCCCCGGATGGAATCTTTAAATCAATATGGTATAGGCTATCAGTTTCTTTCTGGTTTAGACCTGTTTTTAAGGTATTGATGAATAAGTATTCCCTTTTCAATAATATCATCGATATAATTGAAAGCTTAAGAATAGCAAACAGGAGTCTAACCAATTTTGCCAGAAAGGAATTAGGTGATCCTGCAAATAGAATAAGAGTTTACAGGTCATGGGTATATTTAGTACCGCTTGGTTATAAAATGAACAAGCTAGCTGAAAAATTGAAACATTATAAAATTCCGGTAACATTTGTTTTAGGCACAAGAGACAATATTGTTCCGGAAAAAGAAATTAAAGCCAAAACAAAGGGCTTTAAAACTGCTATATATTTTGATTTTCCTGCAAAACATCATGAATTATTACAAACTCACATTTTAAATCAGATAATTAGTTGAATGGATTTTTTCTATTCAACAGAGTAAATGATGGTCAATAAATATCCTATTTTTGCGCTTCAAATTAAATTCCACAAATGATCTACTTTTTTCAAAAATCAGCTTCCCTCATTTATGCAATTGGATGTAAAACTGAGATAAGCAGTGAAAATGAGAACAAACTTAAATGGCTTCTTGGAGGTGCTGAAAAATTAGATGCTTCCGTTTTAAAAGGTAACTTCATAGGACCCAGAAAAGAGATGATCACACCCTGGAGTACAAATGCTGTTGAAATTTGTCAAAATGCAGGAATAGAAGGAATTGAAAGAATTGAAAACTATATAAAAGAAGAGCAGGGCATTGATTTTGATCCTATGTTACAATTCAGGTATAATGGGTTAGATCAAAGCATTTTTACTTTAAAAATTGAACCTGAACCAATCCAGTCAATAAATAATATTGCTGAATACAATGAGAAAGAAGGATTGGCATTAAGTTCAGAAGAAATAAACTATCTGGAAGGGATTTCTGAAAAGTTAAAGAGACCATTGACAGATTCTGAAATATTTGGTTTTTCACAAATAAACTCTGAACACTGTCGTCATAAAATCTTCAATGGAAAATTTATTATTGATGGAGAAGAAAAGCCTTTAACTCTGTTTCAGCTAATAAAGAAAACATCACAGGAAAATCACAACTATATTGTCTCCGCATATAAGGACAATGTAGCATTCATAAAAGGCCCGGTAGTTGAACAGTTTGCGCCAAAAACACAGGACAAACCAGATTTTTTTATAACTGAGGGTTTTGAATCTGTTATCTCATTAAAAGCTGAAACCCATAATTTTCCCACTACGGTAGAGCCATTTAATGGTGCCGCTACAGGTTCTGGGGGAGAAATCAGAGACAGACTTGCGGGAGGACAGGGAAGTCTTCCACTAGCAGGAACGGCTGTTTATATGACCTCTTATCCAAGATCTGATAAAGACCGAAATTGGGAAAAAGACCTTAAAGAAAGGAAATGGCTTTATCAGACGCCATTAGATATATTGATTAAAGCATCAAATGGTGCAAGTGATTTTGGTAATAAATATGGCCAGCCGTTGATTTGTGGTAGCCTTCTCACTTTTGAACATGAAGAGAATGATAAAACATTCGGTTATGATAAAGTAATCATGCTTGCCGGAGGCGTTGGTTTTGCTAAATCAAAGAATGCTAAAAAACAACAGGTAAGACCAAATGAAACCGTAGTGGTCCTCGGTGGAGATAATTATAGAATTGGAATGGGTGGTGGTGCTGTATCCTCTGTTGCAACAGGAGAATTTCAGAATGCTATAGAGCTTAACGCAGTCCAGCGATCCAATCCGGAAATGCAGAAAAGAGTCGCAAATGCAATCCGTGCATTAGCTGAAATGGAAAGTAACCCAATCATATCTATTCATGACCATGGAGCCGGAGGTCATTTAAATTGCCTTTCGGAGTTAGTAGAGGAAACAGGAGCTGAATTCGATTTATCAAAATTCGCAATCGGGGATCCTACCCTATCCGATAAGGAAATCATGAGTAATGAATCACAGGAAAGAATGGGGCTTGTTATCAAAGATGAAGATCTTGATTACTTAAAACATGTTTCCGAACGAGAAAGAGCACCTTTCTTTGAAGTGGGAAAAACAACTGATGATTTTGAACTCGTTTTTAAGAATAAAAAAGGTGAGAGGCCATTTGACTTAAAGCTAAACCATCTTTTTGGTTCTTCTCCAGTCACCATTCTGAAAGATGAGGGTGAGCCAAAAAAATATACTGATCTAAGATTTGATACCACGAACTTAAAAGGATACATCACTGACCTTCTTCAATTAGAGGCAGTTGCAAGTAAAGACTGGCTGACTAACAAGGTCGATCGTTCAGTGACCGGAAAAGTAGCAACTCAGCAAACAGTTGGTGAAATTCAGGTCCCTCTCAATAACGTCGGTGTAATGGCATTGGATTTTAAAAATCATAAAGGAGTGGCCACATCAATAGGTCACTCTCCAATTCCCGGTTTAATAGATTCTGGATCTGGTTCAAGATTATCAGTTGCAGAAGCATTAACCAACCTGGTCTTCACTCCACTTTCTCACAAACTCAAGGGTATTTCATTAAGTGCCAACTGGATGTGGCCTGCAAAAAATGAAAGTGAAAATAAAAGGTTATACAATGCAGTTGAAAAGCTAAGTGATTTTGCTTGCGAACTTGGCATAAATATCCCGACAGGAAAGGACTCGTTATCGATGACTCAAAAATACCCTGATGGTTCAAAGGTATTTTCTCCCGGTACGGTAATTATCAGTACAGTTGGTGAAGTAAGTGATATAAGAAAGACAGTAACTCCAAATATCAAAACCCAAAGCAGTGATTCTGTTCTTTTATATGTAGATTTTTCAGGTTTTGAACTTAACCTCGGAGGCAGCAGTTTTTCACAAATTCTCAACCAACTTGGTGACAAAACTCCTGATGTCAGTCCGAAGGTACTTTCAAAAGCATTTAATGCTGTGCAAGAGTTGATAGAAGAAGATAAGATTCTTGCTGGCCATGACATTTCATCTGGTGGCCTGATCACAACACTTCTGGAAATGAATTTCCCGAATCTATCCGGAGGTATGAATGTATCTCTTGACGGTTTCAAAGAAGATGATATATTTAAAGTTCTTTTCTCTGAAAATCCTTCAATAATTATTCAGGTTGATGACGAAACTATTGCTGATAAACTAAACTCTTCCGGAATCAAAGCTTTCCGGGTCGGCACTTTATCTGAGGATAGAAATCTGAATATAACATTGAAAGGTGAAAAAGTAGTAAAATTATCAATAGATGAATGTAGAGATCTTTGGATGAAGAGTTCTTATCTTCTAGACAGGCATCAAACTGATCCTGTACTGGCAGACTTGAGATATCAGAACTACAAACATCAACCACTAAAATATGATTTTGAAAGTCAGTTTAAAGGTGATTTAAAAAGCCTTGGAATTGACTTGAATAGGAAATCAAATTCCGGAATTAAGGCAGCAATCATTCGTGAAAAGGGTGTTAACGGCGATAGAGAAATGGCCTATACACTCTGGATGGCGGGATTTGACGTGAAAGACGTACATATGACAGATTTAATTTCCGGCAGGGAGGATCTGAAAGATATCAATATGATCGTTTTTGTTGGAGGTTTTTCCAATTCTGATGTCTTAGGTTCAGCAAAAGGATGGGCTGGTTCATTTCTATTCAATGATAAAGCTAAAAACGCACTCGATGAATTTTATAGCAGAGAAGATACTTTAAGTCTGGGAGTTTGTAATGGATGCCAGGTGATGATGGAATTAGAAAAAGTATATCCGGAAAAAGAAGTACATCCAAAAATGCATCTTAATGCATCCGGAAAATTTGAATCCTGCTTTGCAAACGTTGACATTAAACCAAACCAAACAATAATGTTTGGAAATATGTCAGGAATGAAGCTTGGTATCTGGCTGGCACATGGAGAAGGCAGGTTTAAGTTTGAAGGAAATGAAAAAGAATATGATATACCTGTAAAATATTCTTACGATGAGTTTCCAGGAAACCCAAATGGCAGTGACTTCAGTGCAGCAGCAGTTGCCTCAAAAGATGGAAGGCATGTAGCTATTATGCCACATTTGGAAAGAACAATTTTTCCATGGAACTGGGCAAATTCACCAATGAATAGCAGTTATGAAGTGAGTCCCTGGATTTTACCTTTCATAAATGCAAAAAATTGGATAAAAGATCGAATTTGATTTTTATAAATCAATTTTCATTCTATTTTTGCATCCCAATTCGAGAATGCATTTACTAACTAGTAAATCATTTAAGAAAACTGGCCTATGGTGTAACTGGCAACACGTCTGATTTTGGTTCAGAAGA
>CAYTFO010000042.1:6425-9058 GCA_964437135.1 uncultured Roseivirgaceae bacterium
GGTTCGAGCCCTAGTAGGCCAACCATAGATCCCGATTCGTTGAATCGGGATTATTTATTTAAAGTTTTTGTATGTCATCAGTTAAAATTTTTGCGGGAAAAGGAACTTTACCTCTAGCTGAAAAGATAGCTAAAGTCTATGATCAGCCTTTGGGAAAGAGTATTTCTCAAAAATTTAGCGATGGTGAACTACACATTAGTTTCAACGAGTCTGTAAGAGGCTGCGATGTTTTTCTCATCCAATCCACTACTCCACCATCTGATAACATAATGGAATTGCTGCTTTTGATTGATGCAGCTAAAAGAGCCAGTGCTAAGTATGTTACGGTGGTGATTCCATACTATGGATATGCGAGACAGGATCGAAAGGATAAACCCAGGGTTGCAATAGCTGCAAAATTATTAGCTAATGTTTTTTCAGCAGCTGGTGCTAATCGGATAATGACCATGGATCTTCATGCAGGTCAGATTCAGGGATTCTTCGATATACCAGTGGATCACCTTGATGGTTCTGCATTATTCGTTCCATATATCAAAAGCTTAAATTTAGATAATCTTGTTTTTGCTTCGCCGGACGTCGGTGGAAGTGCCAGAGCAAGATCCTATGCTAAGTTTTTTGAGGCAGACATGGTGATTTGTGATAAACACAGAAAAAGAGCAAATGAAATTGCTTCTATGCAGGTTATTGGAGAGGTGCAGGATAAGGATGTAGTGCTTGTAGATGACATGATAGATACCGCAGGGACTATTTGTAAAGCTGCTGACATTATTAAAGACAAAGGTGCTAACAGTGTAAGAGCTATTGCTACACACGGTGTATTATCTGGCAAAGCCTATGAAAACATTGAAAACTCAAAACTGGAACAAGTGATCATTTCAGACACTATCCAGCCCAGAGAAAAAAGTGATAAAATAAAAGTTCTGAGTGTTGCTGATTTATTTGCGAAAGCAATAAGAAGAACTCATAATCACGAATCAATAAGCGAATTATTTATTAATTAATTTTAAAAACTATAATTATGAAAACTGTTGAGATTATAGGGTATGAAAGAGCAAATCTCGGCAAATCTGAGTCTAAGAGACTTAGATCCGAAGGAAATGTTCCATGTGTACTTTATGGCGGAAAGGAACAAATCCATTTCCATTCACCTATGATCCTTTTTAAGGATCTTGTTTACACTCCTGAAGCGAGGTTTGTTCACCTCAATATTGAAGGAGTAGAGAAAAAAGCAATTCTTCAGGACATTCAATTCCACCCGGTAAGTGAAGTTATTTTGCATGCTGATTTTCTTGAACTATTTGATGATAAAAAAATCAAGATGCAAATTCCGGTTAAACTGGAAGGTAATGCTCCTGGTGTAATGAAGGGGGGTAAATTGATACCAAAAATGAGACACCTTGATGTAAAAGCATTACCAAAAGATATGCCTGAATACATCAAAGTTGATGTATCCAAACTAGAATTAGGGAAAACTGTAAAAGTTAAATCTATAGAACAAAAAGATTTTGAAATTCTTAACAGTCCTTTAGTATCTGTAGCTTCAGTTGAAGTGCCTAGAGCAATGAGAGGTAAAAGTGATGAAGGAGGAGAAGAAGGAGAAGAAGGAGGCGACGGAGATTCATCCGATAGAGATTCGGGAGAAGAATAATATCTTCCAGCAAAAAAACAAATCCCAATCTTTACAGGTTGGGATTTTTTGTTTATAAATAAACTGAACTTAATATTTAATAGAAAACTATAGTTTACATTAAACTTGATGTGTAAAGTTTGAATCTTGAGTGCATTAACATGAAATATTTAATAGCAGGTTTAGGAAATATAGGTGCTGAATATGAATTAACCCGACATAATATAGGTTTTCTTATTCTAGACAGACTGGCTGATGAAAACAAATTGAAATTTGAACAGGGAAGGCACGCATTCATTGCCGAGCTTAAATATAAAAGTAGAACTCTAAACCTTATTAAGCCAACAACCTACATGAACCTGAGTGGAAAGGCTGTCAATTTCTGGCTGAATGAATTGAAAATACAAAAAGAAAACCTACTAGTGGTCACTGATGACATTTCTCTCCCCTACGGAAAAATAAGAATGAGAAAAAAAGGTTCTGCAGGTGGACATAATGGATTGAAGAGCATTGAAGATTTAACTGGCGGTCAGAATTATTCCCGTCTTCGATTTGGAGTTGGCGATGATTTTCACAAAGGTTATCAGGCAGATTATGTACTTTCTCCATTTTCAAAAAGTGAATTTGAGGACCTGGTTTTAAATATGGATCGGGCAATTGATGCTATTCTTGCTTTTTGTACTATAGGGGTTGACAGAGCTATGAGTCAACACAATGGCTAAAATGAATAAAATTGCAATTATTGGAGGCGGTGCAGCAGGCTTTTTTACTGCTATCAATATTGCTGAAAAATGCAAAAATACTTCAATAACCATTTTTGAAAAGTCAACTAAACTTCTTTCAAAAGTAAGAATCTCAGGTGGCGGAAGATGCAATGTGACGAATAAGAGAAACGAACCCGGAGAACTAATTCAATTCTACCCAAGGGGAAATAAAAAGCTTTATAAATTATTTGAAAGTTTTTCTACAAATGATATGACCGCATGGCTAAAAAATCATGGTGTGG
>CAYTFO010000042.1:9068-21923 GCA_964437135.1 uncultured Roseivirgaceae bacterium
GTGGAAACTAAGTCTGAACCTGATTTGCGGATTTTCCCAAAGTCAAACAAGTCACAAACAATCATTGATTGCTTCTTAAACCTTTGTCAGAAGCATAATATAAAGATTGAAACCGGGTCAGATGTAAAAAAACTGAGAAAGGAAAAAGATCAATGGTTAATAACCGTAAATGAGATAGAAAGATCTTTTGATTCTGTTGTCTGGGCGACCGGCAGTAGTGAAAAATCGTGGAAAACTCTTAGAAATTTAGGAATAGAGCAAAATGAAAGGGTTCCTTCGCTGTTTACATTCAATATTGATGACGGTCGAATCAAAGACTTAAGTGGTCTTTCTTTTTCATCGGTACAGATAAAAATTGCGGGTAGTAAATATGAAACTGAGGGCCCATTATTGATAACCCATTGGGGAATGAGTGGTCCGGCAGTTCTCAAGCTCTCATCCTTTGCAGCAAATTTCCTTTTTGAGAAATCCTATCAGTTTGAAATCCTGATAAACTTCTTAAATGGTAAACATGTTGATAATATAAGAAATCAACTGATGGAGCAAATAGATAGTGCTCAAGATAAAAAGCTAAAAAACCTTAAATGGGATTTGATTCCAAACCGATACTGGAATCGTCTTCTTGAATTAAAACAAATCAAAAATAAAAAACTTGGAGAGCTATCTAAAAAAGATATAAATCGACTGTTGGAGGAATTGTGTCAGGCAAGATTTAAAGTTGAAGGAAAAAGTACATTTAAAGAAGAGTTTGTAACCAGTGGCGGGATCAAGCTTAATGAAATAGATTTAAATACCTTTGAATCAATCCATTTCGAGGGACTTTATTTTGCCGGAGAGGTTCTTGATATCGATGCTCTGACAGGTGGTTTTAATTTTCAGGCCTGCTGGAGCGCAGGATGGGTTATTTCAGAACACATAAAATCACAATATGACAAATAAAATCACAACACTCGGAATTCAGGTAGTACCCAAAACATCAGATTCTAATACGTATCAATTGGTGGATAAAGCGATTAGTGTAATTCAGAATTCAGGCATAAAGCATATCATTACCCCTTTCGAAACGGTTATGGAAGGTAACTACGAAGAATTAATGTCTATTGCAAATCAGGCGCAAAAAGCTGTAATTGATGCTGGTGCTGAGGAATGTCTTATTTATTACAGAATCCATTTAAGTACAGTTAAGGATATAACTTTTGAAGACAAAAATCTAGATAGATAATTGATTCAGCTTTCGTATGGCTACTAACATATACCGATATGAGTAGTTAGTAAGTTATGAAGCTTCTAATACTGATCGCATTTACGTTGATACAAAAACCAGATTTTATTGAAAAACATCAATGGCAAAATCGTGTGCTTTTAATTTTCAGCACTCTTGAAAATGAAAATGCTAATATGCAGGTAGCAGAACTAATGAATCAAAAAGAAGAGCTGTTAGAGAGAGATCTGTTACTGTATCAAATTGATGCAAAAAGTATAAAAGAACTTATTTCCAATAATGAAATTGACTATTCTTCAGGACTGGTCTATGAATATTATATGGTTTCACAGTCAGAATTTAGAGTGATATTAATTGGGAAAGACGGCGGTAATAAGCTTTCAAAAAAGCAATATGTTGAACCTTCTTATATATTTGATCTGATTGATAGTATGCCCATGAGGCAGAGTGAAATGAGAAGAAAGAATAATTAAAGGTTAAACCAGTACGAAAGCTTAAAAACCAGTGCTCGCTGCTTTGATTCACCGAGGCTAAAAAAATCTCCATTCTGATTTGTATAGGCAAAATAATTATCAGTGTATACAATGAAAAAGTCTGAAACAGGTTTAAACCTCCATTGAAGTCTGGAATTGATATTCATGTTATCAATCTGGCTATTGTATTGTATAAAAGTTGTCCAGAATAAATTCTTGGTAAATGTAAAATCAAAGCGAGGACCTATTAGAAATAAGTTTGCTGTGTTATAGGGCTCCGGGAGTACAATTCTATTAAATACTACATTGAGAGAAGTAAATCCAAGCGGTTGATATCTATACCCGATTTCTCCATCAATATTCCAGCGAAAACCATTAAAATACTCACCACTTCTGGTACTTGCATTGAAGAAGAACCTTTTCCTTGCATCTGAATTATAACGAGCAATAATTAAATTAAATGCATAACCAGTATTTTCTGGCAGCTCCAATCCGTCGGAACCACTTGGGTCAAACGGATCAATTAGATATGTGTACTCACGCCTTAAACGCATACTAAACTGAGCTGTGTTTCTGAAATTGATATTGTATAAAATATTTGCATCCCAATCCAGTAATCCATATGTTTCATTGAATGTAATATCATAATCCAATCCTGGTCCATGACTTTGGACTGTTCCGCCATCTGGAAAAATACGCCACCTTGTAAAAGTGGCCTGTCTCATCACATCTGTTCTTAAAACAAAGCCTGTTTCTGGATTGTACCCAGCTCCTGTCGATTCAAATCGAGAAAATATTTGCCATTTTGGGACATCGTAATTTATTTGACCTCCGTAAGCATACGCACTATCCTGACGTACTTCATCAAATGAATATTGAGCATATGCTTTACCAGTCCACCTATTGTCCGCTGATGCAAGGTTGAAATCACCCCCGAATACTCTATTAAAGCTGCTATTTTCAATGGTATCGTATTCATTTTCAGATTGAAATGTCTGCTTGTTCACGAAAATGAAACCGAAATTTGACCTGGCCAGTACTTTTTGCTGGATAGTTGCTACTGTATAATTGTATGATGGTACACCAATATCTTCTTCTTTTGCCGTTTGCATCGATAGTAAACCAATCCTTAGATTATCGTTTACTTTTCCACTTAATCTGGCTCCGAATGGAATTGCATTTTGGATATTCTGACCTGTTGCTGTATCTATTGCAACCCCAATCCGGCGACTAAAAAAAGGTCGTACACCAAATGTTCCAAATTCAGAAAACAGGTCCGCGTTCTCAAGAAAAAACTGCCTTCTCTCCGGGAAGAATAATTCGAATCGACTTAGATTGGTTTGTTGTTGATCTACTTCTACCTGTGAGAAATCAGGGTTGATGGTAAGATCCAGGTTCAACCCTGGAGTTACAGCATATTTAATATCTCCCCCAAAGTTTAGCGTATTATTTTCAACTCCTTCTTCAAAATCCCTAAAATTATTGTAAGCTACATAAGGTATTAAGGAAATATTCTGTCCTGGCTTTCCGGTTTTTACATCCCATATCATGGATCGATTTGTAGCCAAATTTGCAATTGAATAGTTTCGGGAAATTGGACTCCATGTTGAACTTTCAGCATATTCACTATCAATTCTGTAAAAATTAACATTCCAGGATTCCTGATTTTCTGTAAACCTCATCGTTTTAAAAGGAATAGCCATTTCTGCTATCCAGTATCCATCATACTTCTTTGCCTGTCCAAACCATTTGTTATCCCAATCGAGGCTGAGGTCTTCTCCGTTGGAAATAAGTCCTTCTCTTCTTACTCCAAAAGGATTGATTCCAAACATAAAAGCGTTAGTACGGTCATTGAAAGAATCAAAAACTACTGTAAAACCATCATTTGCAGAACCTCTGTAATCTCTTCGAAGTGATGGTGTTACATACTTTCTTTCCCCGGGGAGGTTGTACATAACTCCCAAAACATAGATAAACTCATCGTCATACAGAACTTTAGCTACGGTTTGTGCTTCTGCGAGAGAGGTATCGAAAGGGAAATATTGCATAAAATCATATGCTGAATCCGCCAGATTCCAAATTTCTTTTTCAATTACTCCATCAATCTTAGGCTTGGAGCTGGTTCTTATGATATTAATATCCTGTGCCAAAAGGATACTGGAAGCAACTAATAATAAAAATGAAAAAAGCCCTTCCTTAATCATATGCTTCAAAAATACAGGCTGATGTATATAAATACATTAATTATTACATCAGCGGGAATAGTACGATTGTAAACAGGAAAGTTGTTATTTAAAACTGAAAACCAAGTTTAATTAAAGGAAGTATTTCTTCCTCTCCAAATGCCGCCATTATACTTATTGCCGTGAAATCCAATGGTGCCAGGTAAAGACCAAAACCTTTTCCATCATGCCAGTTTTGGGAATCCTCATCTTCATACCAGACCCTCCCAATATCATAAAAGCCTATCAAACCAACAGATCCCGGAAATAGATAAGATCTAAATGAAAAAAGTTTTAATCTTAAATCCAGGTTATAATAAAATGCCTGGTCTCCAGTGAACCGATTTCTACGTAATCCTCGGATATCCTCCATCCCTAGTGTAGGTAAACCAAAAAACTCTGGATCTCCAACAGCAAACTTATAGCCTACTCTATTTGCAACTACCAGGGATGTCGGCAGTCTTATTTCAAAAAAATGCGAAAGCTGCGCATTGAAATTTATCCAGTTACCGGATGTGTTCTTAATATCATTCTGATTTCTTAACGCAATTTTGCCATAAACTCCTCTTGAGGGAATAACCTGATGATTACGTGTGTCAATTTCGTAGTCAGCTGCAAAACCTATATAATAAAATGAATCAAATATTCTATCCGGATCAAGCCCATTATCAGGGTCAGAAATAAAGTATCCATCCCTTTCATTTACATTAATTCGGGTAGATGTGGGTCCCAGTGTGATTTTATTTATTCCATTAAAATCTCTGATTAGTTTTAATCTTAAAATATTACTTTGGTATCTAATTCTATAAAAATCAATAGGATCCTCAAACTCTGAAGCTTTGTCTTCCCCATCGACATCATATTCAGATTCATTTCCAAAACCGAAAAAGTTATAAATTCCAAATGGCTGGACTATCTCCAGATCAGTACCTAAATCCCATTTTCCGAAGAGATCAATATATTCTGCATTATAAATAACCTCAAAAGCACCCGTTCTCGCAGCAATGTTTCCTTTAAATAATTGTTTTTGCTTATAGGGTTCTTTTCTAAAACCATGTGAGACCCACATAAAACCACCACCAAGAAAAACACCATCGTCATTATTGTATTTAAAGTCAATTAGAGGATATAATTTATCAAATTTGTATTCAGTGCGTTCATATCTATTGATCTCTTTTTTATTAGACAGTTTTAATCTTGCTTCCTTACCTGTCTCAACTTTTGTATTCTTGAGATTATCGTAAATTAAGGTCTTTTTCCCCCATCCCCGGACTGAAGATTCATCAGAAATATAGTCAGCGCCTCCTCCTCCTACTATTCTTATTTTAGGATTTTTTTTCACTGATCCCGATACATAGAATTTATCTTCACCATCAAACCCGTACAGCACAACTTCTTTAGTTTCATTAGTTTTAAAAACTCTATCATAAATCACCTGTTCTACATCACCATCTTTCTTAGTCTTATATACTTTTACTGACATTTCAGCATCATTCAATCTGTTGATCCTGAATTCTTCATGTTTATCAGAACCCAGTACATCCACACGCTGAGCCAGAAATTCATAATGTTCCCTGCCCCATCTATCAAGTTTTGGTAATCTTATTTTGAGTAATTGTTCAACACGTTCAGCAGACAACTCCTGAATTGGTTCCGGCCATTCATTCATTGCATCTTCAATTAACTCATCGTTTATATTTCGTTGAATAAAGTCAATTTCTTGTTGCCAGTCGTCCCATTCCAGTGCATTTAAAAATGAACGGTCAAACCATCTTGCCTGCCAATTAAATCCCGGGGTCCATCTCATATCTTCCTTAAATCCCTGAAACATAGGAAAAGCCCATTTTCTGGATACAATCCCAGGCACTAGACCTTTGGCCAAAAAGAATGCCTGATCCCGATCTCTTGGAATTGGTTTATATATTTTACCTTTTCCTTCTTTGTCATATTCTACCCATCTCCACTGATCCTCATGTCTGTCATAATCCCCAATCCACATATCGAACATTCGGTTTCTGACTACAAATTTCTGATCTACTTCGTTGTCATTGTCTTCTCTCAGTTTTTCTATAACATCCGGGGTACTTTCTATATCTTCCCCTGACCCAAAGTACCATTCGTGGGCAGCTTCTTTATTGGGCCTTTCCTCATAAAGCATCATTAAACCCGTAAATTCAATATTATACTCTCCAAATGAAGGATCATCAGGTATGAAAACCAGTTTTGGGTTTGCATGATATACACCTACAGCATCTGCCAAAGTCGGAACAGCCAGAGCGCCATATGGATGTGAAGAGGAAATCTGATCATTTACAATCTGAACAGCAAAAGTTTTTCTGAATGCAAGAGGAATAATCTTATGTGGCCATTTTTTTATTGACCTCAATACATATTGTCTTCCATCATTAGCTTCAAGTCTAAGTGAACGAGTTTGTCCTCCACCACCTTTTTTTAATATTTCAAGACCTCCATGCTCTTTTTCTATGTCAAAAACACTTACAGGTATAGGCGTTGACCATTCTTTTCGATAACTATTACCCATCCAGAATTTCTGTGCATTGCTTTGCAGTCTTAAATCATAATTACCCGGAATGCTTATAACACTATCTGAGAAGTCTGGCCGATTTTTTAATTGATCTGATTCATTTCGAACATTCTTTGAATAAAGTTTTTGTTCAAACCCTGCATCTTTCGCAGAAAAAGGAATAAACTCAAGGATTACAGATTCAAAATTCTGATATTTTAATCTTCCCATACCCAAATTAGATATACCTGATACCCTGTTCTGATTATTAGTTATCGGTGTAGTATTAGAAACGGAACCGGAGACGACATAATGATTAGAAGATTGACGGAAATATTGGAACGATTGATCGTGAGCACTGAGGTAGATCAAATTTTGATATTTCTCAAAAACTTCAACAAGTACTTTGCGAATAATTTTATATCGAGGGTGTTTTCGGGATTGTTTATTAAGTGCCCAGGCAGTACCATACGGACCATCTGTATAAATTGGATGATGGCCAACTACAATAACATGTTTCTTTTGATTTCGAAACAGAATATCATCCAGTAAATCTATTGCTTCTACTGATCCAGAAACTTTACAGCCATCTTCAATCCTTGGTTTAGCCCATGGATGTAAAAAGTATTGTGTATTTAACACAACAATAACAAGCTGATCAGAAATATGGATTTCTTCTGGTCCGGGACAACCGTTTGCTGGATAAATCAGTAATCTATCCTCAGAATTTTTATGAATAAAACTTTGCCAGTTTTTAAACTCAGACCATCCATCACTATTTCCATTATCCCATTCACGTTCTCCTGGCACAATTACGGATGTGCCTTTAAACTCTTTAACCAGTTCAAGGATTTTATTAGTTTCTGATTCAGCTTCCGGTTTACCCCTGGAATCTATTTCCGGAAATCCTGTTTCAGGTAGATAATCACCAAGAAATAAGAGTATATCTTCTTTATTCCCTTTTTTTATGCTTGATTTTACATCTGAAAACGAGTCTTCTGAAGAGTTAAAACCTGTATTTCCAAAAAAGTAAACATTCGTTTCCTGCGACAGGGCAACTCCATATAAAAGTGTAGATACTATAATCAGACTTATCTTTCGGTAATATTCCATAAAAAATAAGATTCAAATCTTAAGCTTAAAGTTAACAGACAAAAAGCCGTTCTATTTTTAAATTGTAAAAAAGCTATATTAGTCTCATAAAAATAAGATTTAAGCATGAAGCTCTTTTTAACAATTACTCTTAATATACTTCTAATACCAATTATAATCGCCCAGGATCAGGAAAAAATTGATGCGATATACAATGAAGTACTAAATAATGGAAGAGCATATGAAGACTTGAGATATATGTGTAAGGAGATTGGACCCAGGTTTAGTGGCACTCCCGGCGCCGCGGCAGCTGTTGAATACACGTATAGACTAATGAAGGATTATGGATTTGATACTGTGTTTTTACAACCTGTAATGGTTCCAAGATGGGTAAGGGGAAATAAGGAAATTGTCAGAATAACAAATCATAAAGCTTTAGGTAATCTCGAATTGACTGCTATTTCATTGGGTAACTCTATAGGAACAGGACCTTCAGGTGTTTCCGCTGAAGTTATTGAAGTGAGTGGTATGGATGAAGTAGAACAATTGGGCAAAAAGCTTGAAGGAAAGATAGTTTTCTACAATGGTAGAATGGATCCCATGATTACAGAAACTTTCAGAGCATATGGAAATGCTGTTATTCAACGAGCTTATGGTGCGTCTGAGGCTGCTAAATACGGAGCAAAAGCTGTGATAATCAGATCAATGAGCAATGTAATTGACGATGTTCCTCATACAGGGTCTCTTAGGTATAAACCAAATATTGCAAGGATTCCAGCGATGGCAATAAGTACAGAAGATGCTGAGTTTCTAAGTAAATCATTAAAAAACCAGAATAATCTGTCTATTTACATGGAAAATCATTGTTCCAATGAAGAGGAAGTTTTGTCATACAATTTAATAGGACAACTAAATGGGACAGACTTTCCTGAGGAATATATAGCTGTAGGCGGTCACCTTGATTCCTGGGATGTTGGAGAAGGTGCTCATGATGATGGTAGTGGTTGTATCCAGGCAATTGAAGCTTTAAGAGCAATAAAGGAATCAGGATACAAACCCAAAAGAAACCTTAGAGCCGTGATGTGGATGAATGAAGAAAATGGCCTTCGTGGTGGTCTAAAGTATGCTGAGGAAGCTGAGAAAAATAATGAAAAACATATTGCAGCACTTGAATCAGACAGAGGGGGATTTACACCTCATGGTTTTACAATGACAGGTCATGAAAATCAAATCGAAAAAGTGAAAAGCTGGAAAGAATATTTTGAAAAATACCATCTATGGAGTTGGGAAAGACCCGGTGGAGGTGCTGATATTGGCCCATTAGCAAAACAAGGTACTTTACTTATTGGATTACTTCCTGATGCTCAAAGGTACTTTCAGTATCACCATACACCAGCTGATGTTTTTGAAAATGTTCACAGAAGAGAATTAGAATTAGGTGCAGGGGCTCTTGGAGGTTTGATTTATCTTATTGACTCCAAAGGATTGGATTGATGTTTAGAACTGATTTCAATATCTGGCTACAACAATTTGAATCAGATTTTCTCACATTTTTCATGCAGCTTATTTCATTTTTTGGAAATGTATATCCATTGATTGTCTTAGCGATTCTCAGTTTTTCACTAGTTCATTTCAGGAAAGGATTCATTATTTTAAATTTATTAGCATTCACCGCAGTGATCACAACTGTGCTTAAATCAAAAATAGATTATCCCAGACCCATTGCTGTTGATAACAGGCTGATTGAATTTGAATACCCGGTTACTGATCAGGATTATACTCACTTACAACCCCAATCAAATTTTGCTCTTTTTTCTTCAGACCTTCTAAGTAAAACAAGAGCAAGACTAATTGGAAGATTTGGACTGCCTTCCGGCCATACATCATTACAATTTGCTTTATGGATAGCCGCAGCTCTGCTATTTAGAAAAAGGTGGTTATGGATTTTTAGTATTGCATTTATAGTGTTAACGGGTTTCTCTCGAATGTATCTTGGGCTTCATTATCCCGGAGATATACTAGGGGGCATTCTTACTGGTTCTTTTGCTTTAATTGTATTTCATCTTTTACTAAGGTATTCAGAGTTTATCGAATCAGAAACAATACATCTTAGAAGTCTAATATTCCTGTTATTTCCAATTGTTCCTTTGATTTTATTCATGGATATGGACAGCTGGCAATCTGGAATAGCAATTGGTGCTAATATTGCATTTTATACTGTTCTGAAAGGAAAGTCATTTCCAAAGCTTACTGAAAAGATGAACAAAAGATTAATATTTTCACTTTTTTCAATAGTGGTATTTCTAAGTTGCTTTTTTATCTCTAGGTATTTAACACGGATAGCTGGACAAAGCTGGGAAATACCTACTATGATTGCAGCGGGAGCTTTAGCTTTCTATGTTATTATTGAGTTTGGAAGAAAATTTCAATTCCTTAAATCAAATGTTGAAACTTTGGGTTGATATTATAGGTTGGGTTGGATCTATCGAAGTGATAGTTGCTTTTGCACTGATCAATATGCAAAAGATCGATAGTAAGTCAGTTTGGTATCAAATATTAAATTTGACGGGAGCGATCTTTTTGATTATAAATACTGTTTATTATGGTGCATACCCTTCTACATTTATAAATTTTGTTTGGGTAGGCATAGCAATTTATGGACTATGGAAAATAAGAAACTAGTTTTTGTACTTATAGCTGTCATGCTAATGTTTGGTTGTTCTGAAGAAAAGAAACAAGAAAAAATGACAGCTGAAGCCAATATTTATGCGACAACACAAAATGAAGATGGTTCTTTTAATTTGTCATCTGAGCTTTATGGTAAAGCCTTTTTCATAGAAGAAAATGGTGTGGTAAGTGTAAATATCACAACTGAAAAAGAAATGGTAAACCCTTTGCAGGCTATACATCTTCATTTTGGATCTTGTGAAACCCCCGGAATGCACTGGAATTATGAAAATGGAGATGGTACATTTTGCAGATCTCTTAGCATGGGAGAACCCTGGGGGCGACCTAAGGCTGGAGATATTGGCAATCTCGAAAGAGGTTCTGATGGCAAAGGAAGTTTCGAGCTTTCAACAGATTTATGGTCTCTGACCTCAAATGACGAGAAAAATATCCTTGGCGCTGTTTTAATCGTGCATCAAAATTTTGAGGATTTCGCTCAGGAATGCTTTGAAAATCATTCCCATATGCATAATAATCCGAAAATTGCCTGCGGGAGTGTAGAATTGATAGCGATAGATTAGCTTCCTAATCTAAAAACAAGCCCTCCCTGTAAATTGAATTGAGCAATTGGTGACCAGGTTGAAACGCCAACGGAAGTTCCTGATCCCGGGCTCCACCAAAGACTTCCTCCTGCGTCAAAAATAGGCATCAAAAGCTGAGCTCCAATCCTGATTCCCACTTTCTCAGATGGAAATACTTTCAGTCCACCACCGAACCCTACTGCGAATTTTACTTCATCCTCAAAATCATTTGTCGGGGAACCGAAGATTGCCATTCCTATTTTCAAACCTCCATATGCCTCTATTATATCCGATATTGGGGCTACACGATTCCCTCCTGCTAAAATGTAATGAATGTTTGCCTTTTCATCGATATCTTCATCCAGCTCAGAAGAATAGGCAGTAACTCTGGTTGGTTGTAAGTAATATTGAAGTTCAATTTCATTATAATCAGCAATAGAAAATCCAAGCATTGCATTCATTGCATAACTATCTTCTATAGTCGCTCTTCCTCGGTAAATATCAATTCTATTCCTAAATGTATAGCCGCTTAAGACACTAATATCTATTTTCTGAGCATTGATATCACTTATGCTCAATAAAACAATGATCAGCCCTATGAAGAAATTTCTAATTCTCATTATGTTTTCTTTACTTTAATTCGGAAATGAAGTTATTTAAAAAATCTAATAATACACAAGTCTTCATTCTTGCAGAGCTAAAAAATATCTTTTTAATCTAATCTAATTCTGCCTTCTCTGATATCTGTTGTAACCATCAATAGAAACGATTCTTGGTTTATTATCTAAAAGGGATCGGAATAGTCTTGGGTTGTTGAATTTGAATTTGATTTTATAAGTTGATGCACCTTCAATAGTTTCCGGATAGTATTTAAAACTCAACTGCAATGAACTTGAAGCTAAACTTTCATTTCTTAGCCTAAATCCGCCACCCAACGACCATACATCTCTTGATCTTACAGCTTCAACTCTGTTTTCATTAATCATCCCAAATTCAGTGTAAATGTATGGTGCAAACTTAAATCCATAAAAATACCAGGGTGAAAATAATACCGATTCAATATCTACTGAAATTAATTCATTGCCTGTAAAAAGAGATCTTTGATAAGTTGAGATAAAATTACTTAGCAAAAAAACCTCTGGTAATGAGAGATCCCCACCAACTGCATAATCCAAACTCAGAAAGGTTCGGGTTTTGAATCTACCAATAGATTCAAGGCTGGTAAAGTACCCGACATTAATTTTCGCCAGGGTTGTATTGGGTCTATCAGGATAAATAAATTTTCCATAAGAAAATGAAGCATAAACATATCCGAATTTGAAGTATTCAGCACCCGTTACAGTACCATTATAATAGTTTCTATCCCCAAACTCAGTCATATCTCTACCCATATCAAATGCTACTCTGAAACCTGTTGGAACATCCTCAGTTATACCAAATGTATAGACATACCTTGTTTTAACGAAGTTTATTTTTTGAAATGATATACTACCTATAAATAGATCTCGATCATAATATCTCTCATATTGATTCTCGGAAGTAGAATCAGGCCTATCAATTGAATTTGATTTTAGATATCTTATACCAGGAGAAAGAGTATATCTGGAATTCTCACCGCCTAACTGGAACGCTCTTGACAACCAAAAATCCATAGCCCTACTTCTAATTCTGTTTTCGTAAGTAGAATCCAAAACCACAAATGATTCGTTCTGCTCACGGTCGTCATAAATTATTTCTCCTCCATATTTTATTTCCGGACTCACAAATGGTCTTGATAGGGAAACCAATCTTCGTTTGTACCTCCAATTATCTGCAATTTGAAATCTTAAATTTGTATATGGTAAAAATACGTTTCGGTTTATAGTATTAATATCATAACCATGAGTAACAGGATCATCAAGGTTGAATAAGTATGTAAGCGATAAGCGGGTACCGTATCCGAGGAAATTTCGATTCCCGACACCTAAATCGAACCGAGTTGGACCTCGGTAATTATAAATCAATAAATAGGGAAATTTATCTTTGGTAACTACCACTACATCTACCCAATCATCATTTTCATTATTATTGACAA
>CAYTFO010000043.1:0-5893 GCA_964437135.1 uncultured Roseivirgaceae bacterium
GCCATGGAATATGGAGGCCACTGCTCATATTCTGGATGATAAAATCACTCCTGATTCTTCAATGTTTATACGCAACAATGGATTGATCCCCGAAGATATTGATGTTGAAAGCTGGAAACTGGAAATTGGTGGTGAATCAGCTCAGCAAACTAAGTCGTACTCTTTGGCTGAACTAAAATCAAAATTTAAAAAGTACACCTACCAATTGACATTGGAGTGTGGAGGGAATGGAAGAAGTGAATTTAATCCACCGGCAAAAGGCAATCAATGGACAATTGGAGCGGTAAGTTGTGCGAACTGGACTGGGGTCAGACTGAAAGACTTGTTTGATGATGTGGGGATAAAAAGTGATGCGGTGTATGTTGGATATTATGCAGCGGATCTTCATTTAAGTAGAGACCCGAATAAAAACCCGATTTCCAGGGGAATTCCCATGTGGAAAGCTATACAGGATGAGACTATAGTTGCTTATGAAATGAACGGTAAGCCCATCCCATTGGCACATGGCTTTCCTTTACGATTGATAGCAGGTGGTTTTCCTGCATCCGCTTCAGGTAAATGGCTCAACAAACTGGTTGTTAGAAATCAGGTTCATGACGGAGCAAAAATGACCGGGCAGTCCTACAGGGTACCATGTGAAACAGTAGCTCCAGGTCAGGAAGTTGCAGATGAAGATATGTGTATCATTGAATCAATGCCCGTAAAGTCTTTGATAACTTTCCCTAAATCAGGTGCAGTATTAAATAACACTGAACAAATGGAAATAAGAGGACATGCCTGGGCTGGAGAAGATGAGGTAGCAACCATGGAATATTCTATTGATTTCGGATCTACCTGGAAAAAAGCTAATCTGGAAAAACCTGTCAATAGACACGCCTGGCAACACTTTGAGGCGCAGGTGTCATTTCCGGGTAAAGGATACTATGAAGTATGGGCACGGGCTACCGACCAGAATGAAATCGCTCAACCTATGGTACTTCCGGGATGGAACCCTAAAGGTTATTTGAACAATGCATGTCATAGAATTGCAGTAAAAGTTGTCTGATAAGTGATGAAAGATCCGTTTATTAAAAAACTACAATTGCTATATAACTCACTTCTTGGGTTACTAATGCTTGTTTTTTTAGTGATAAGCCTTATCATTTATGCACATATTGATCCTTCACTTTCGGCTTTTGCCAATCTGGTTGAAACAAAAGATGAAGTGGGGCTTAAAACAGAACCTGAAACCAAAAAAGATGAAATTGTAGACGGTGTACATGTTGCTACTGGATTTGTGGTAGATGAAGGATACCAGACGGTTATCGCAACCTGTACAGCTTGTCACTCGGCAAAGCTGGTCACTCAGAACAGGGCGAATAAAGAAGGCTGGAAAAAAATGATTGTTTGGATGCAGGAAACTCAAAACCTTTGGGAATTGGGTGAAAGCGAAGAAATCATTATCAATTATCTGGCTAAAAACTATGCTCCAAAGGAAGCAGGTAGAAGAGCTAATTTGGTAAACATTGAATGGTATGAGCTGGAGAATTAGTGTTTTTTTAGGTTTCGTGCTGATGTTTTTATCATCATGTACAAATGATCAGATTGATGACAGTTCACTGATAGAAGCAGACAAGGTTGCAGATATTATTAATTCGAAATCAAATAATATAAAGATTGTAGATTTCAGGTCACAGGAATCCTATACAAAAGGACATATTCCTGGTGCAATCAATATTTCTAGAAATGAAATTGAAAGTTCCTCATATCCATATGGAGGAATGTTACTTGAGAAGGAAAAATTTGCAGAACTTCTTAGAGAAAAGGGAATTAATTCAGGTGATTTAATCATTGTCTATGATGAAAAAGCATTGTGTGATGCTTCCCGATTTTGGTTTGGATTGGGACATTACAATTATGACAATGTAAAGTTGATGGACGGCGGTATCGATTATTGGAAACAACTCGGATATGAAATTGAACAGCAATCACCTGATTATCCAAAAGGAAATTTTGCATTTGATAACAATGAAAACAAATCCTGGATTGTAACAAGGGAAGATCTAATCTTAAAAGATGATTTTGTGATTATCGATGTTAGATCAATTGAAGAATACTCAGGGCAAAGACAAAAGAAAGGAGCAATGACTGCGGGAAGAATACCAGGAAGCATTCATTCAGACTGGGCAAATTGTGTAAACTGGACAACAGATAAAAGATTCAAATCGATAAAAGATATTAGGCATGAATTTGCCAAACTGAATGTTGATACCGAAAAGCCAATAGTTATTTATTGCCATAGTGGTGTTAGATCCTCTCATTATTTTTTCGTTTTGAAAGAACTAATGGGCTTTACAAATATTTATAATTATGATGGTTCCTGGACTGAATGGAGCTACTATAAAGATTTACCAATAGAGAAAGATAGTTTGACAATATATTTTGATTGAAAAATGGATAGTTATTTAAAAGTGTTTATGGACGCATTGACCGGAACCATGAATTGGGTCTGGCAATCAATTACTTTTCAGGTACCATGGTATACCAATTATTTCTATGGACTGATTGTGATTTCATTTATTGTTTGGGGGTTGGAGATAGCCTTTCCATGGAGAAAAGACCAGAAAATCATCCGTAAGGATTTTTGGTTGGATGGATTTTATATGTTTTTTAATTTCTTCATTTTCTCTATAGTAATAGCAGGAGTTTATGCAATACTGGAAAAAACGTTTAATTCCTTCGGTATAAAAATGAATTCACTGGCAATTATCGATCTGAGCTCATTGCCAGTTTGGGCTGAATTATTGGTCTTTTTTATAATTCTGGACTTCGTTCAGTGGGTTACGCATGTTGCTTTACACAGATTTCCTGCATTATGGCAATTTCACAAAGTACACCATTCAGTGGAGGAAATGGGTTTTGCAGCGCATCTTAGATATCACTGGATGGAAAATATTTTGTATAAGCCTTTGAAGACATTTGGGGTGATGATACTTGGAGGTTTTGAGCCGCAACAGGCATTTATTGTTCATTTTATTGCGATATCGATTGGACATATCAATCATGCTAACATCAAGTTAACATGGGGTCCATTGAAATATGTCTTTAATAATCCGGTGATGCATCTTTGGCATCATGCAAAACACCTTCCTAAAGGACAAATGCCAGGTGTCAACTTCGGAATTAGTCTAAGCTTGTGGGATTATTTGTTCAAAACAAATTACGTACCTGAAGACAGCGGAACTATTCCGTTAGGTTTTGAGGATTCAGAAAACTTTCCAAAAGACTTTTGGCACCAGGTAACATATGGTTTCGCGCCAGAAAAAGCAGAACCTAAAGCTCCAAAAGAAGGACAATTGCAGCACTGAGATCATTGATTAAAAATCTTTATTTCCATAAAACCGATCTTTATGATCGGTTTTTTTTATTATTCTTTTTATTGAAAAAAATAGGTTCATAACAGCTTTATACCCATTCACTTAACAATATTTTAACATCATATATATGGAGTAGTAATTTTGAAATTCATTAAGGATTAAGAACCATTGTATAAAACCTTACATAATCTTGTTTATAAGAAAATATTGAGCAAAAAACTGGTAGGAAACCCTCTCTATTATATGTTTTTATTATGCTCAATTGTAATAGGTTTACTATTGTCAATTGCCGGCCTTTTATTCCAGAATACCTTACAATTTACTTTCTCATTAATGGCTGTTTTAGTAGTTTCCATTCCCGCTATTCTAATGGAAAAAGCAAATCTGCCACAATTTTCAAGGGTATTTTTTCTATTTGGGATAGTTGCATTAATATCATTTAATGCTGTTCTTAACGCTCTGAATGGAGTTGAAACCTTTGTGCAGGTACTCATGATGCCTGTTGCCTTGAGCTCGTTGGTAATCGCAAGGAAAAACTGTAAAAAGACGTTTTTCATAATGATCAGCACATTATCACTAGCATTATTTTCATTAACTCATTTTTTAGAGGGCAGTCAGTTTACGAGAGAGTTTTGGGTGAGTTTTATCAACATAATGATTTTATTTTCTACTGTTTACTATATCTATTTTAAATCCAGGATGGAATTAAAAAGATCCTTCAGCAGGTCGGTAGAACTAAATAGAAAACTGCAGGAGGAAAAGGATAATGTGAAGCAGACTCAAAATATTCTTTTTTCCATGATTGATAACCTGCCATTGCATATTGCGATGTTTGATAGTAAAGGCAGGCTATTAGCTTTAAACCAACTTTTTGCTCAGGATTTCGGGTACGAAATACGTGATCTTGTTGGGAATAAATACTCAAAAGTGCTTTATCCGGATTTTCTTAAAAGCCATAGCAAGTATATAAAGCAAAGCCTCAATGGAAATAAAGTTGACTTTGATGAGGCTATGAACCTACCCAAACAAAAAGATGTGAACGCTTTTGGAAGTTATGTGCCGATCTTCAATTCTAAAGGAAAGGTTGAGGCTGTAACATTATTTGCGGTGAATAGTACCAGCATAAAGAAAAAGGAAGAACAGCTACAGATTCTTAATGAGAGAAAAAATAACCTGTTTAGTTTGATAGCTCATGATTTAAGAAGTCCGCTAAATCTAATAAATGGTCTCGTTTTCTTAAACAAGGACGAGGAGTCCACATCTTCCGAGCGAAAACTTCAGGCAGACAGATTGAGTAAAAATCTTGAAGGCTTAAGCTTATTGCTTGATAACACTTTGATGTGGGCTCAAAATCAAATCGAAGGAAGAAAAGAGAGAAAGGAATATTTTAGAATATCTAATCTCATAGATCAGGAAACTCGAGTTTACCAGGAAATCATCAATGAAAAATCAATCTACATTAGTAATGATATGCCTCAGGATGATACCATTTACTTTGAGGAGAACATATTGAGGATCGTTTTCAGAAATATTTTTATAAATGCATTAAAATATACACCTCATAACGGAACGATTTCTATAAACTGTAAAAGGAACATTGACTCTTTGATTCTATCAGTAAAAGATTCAGGTATCGGGATGTCCCAGGAACAGATAAATAGAATTTTGCAAGGTGAACTTATTGAATCAAAAGAGGGGACTAATGGGGAGAAAGGTTCGGGTCTGGGGCTTTATTTAGGCATTGAAAACCTTCAGGAAACCGGGGCAAAAATAGATATTCATAGCACAGAAAATCAAGGAACCACCATTTCAATTCAAATCCCGTTAAAGAAAAATTATAAAGGAAAAGCAGCATAGTGAATCGGCGGCCGAAGGCCGCCGATAAGTATTATTCTGCATTCAACTCTTTTAGCAGTCTATCTGCTTTGTAAATATATTTTACTGCTGCCGCAATTCCTCCGGAGTGAACGGAAACGGTTCTGTTAGATGTATCATCAAAAATAAAATACCCCGGTAAGCTTTCAATATTTCCATCAAATACGAGGCCTACAACTTCAGCATTTTGATTGATAACAGGACTTCCTGAATTACCACCAATAATGTCTGCCGTACATATGAAATTCAATGGAGCTTTTAGTAATTCCATTGGTGGGTTTTGCCATTTATCAGGCAAATTCCATGGGAATTCTCCATCATTACTAAAATGTCTGTCATACAGGCCAAAATAAGTAGTTTTATAGGGAGCAAGTGTTCCGTTGTACTCATACCTTTTAACACGTCCATCTGCTAACCTTAGGGAAAAAGTAGCATCAGGAGGGCTGCTTACACCGGTAATCTGGAATTGCATATTCATTATTTTCTCCTGTAGTTCGCTATTTTCACTATTAATTGCACTCATTTTCCCTGCTGCCTCTCTGAAAGTTGGTGCAAAAGCATTTGCCACAGGAATGAGAGATTCTTTTTCCAGCTTATTTGCTTTTAGCTTGAAGAATTTATCTGTGTTATCCAATATGATACTTTCTTCCATTATTCTCTTA
>CAYTFO010000043.1:5903-14925 GCA_964437135.1 uncultured Roseivirgaceae bacterium
AACCATAAAATTCGCATCCATATTTTTTTAAGTAATGCAGTAATATAAGGAAATCTATATGGTGGAATTTCTATAAACATTTCAGGACTTTCACCTTTTAAAATATCCATTAGGTAATCCTGTCTCGAGTGATCCGACAGATCCTGAAGCTGAGCGGCAAATAATGCCCTTTCCAGCGAAAGATCCATGCCATTGATTATTTCAATAATGTCACTTTTTTGGGCTTCAGCAACTTCTTCATTTTCAGATTCAAGCGCTATTCGATAATCATACAGCTTGTGTGAGATCTGGTTTATTTTTCCTCTCAGAGAGTTAGTATTTAAGAACAGTAATTCAGGATAATAACTTGCACTTTCTTTGGAATTATCCTCCAATTCATTCCATGGGTCATTTTCTTCAACAGTGACATTTGAACGTACTTCAGCTTCCTTTTTTTCCTTTTTTGTCATCAAATATGGGTCATTAAGACCATCAAGTCTTCCTCTGTATGCTTTTTCGCTGTTGCTGAGACTGAAAGCTATATTGGTGATTGAGTCCTTTTTGTAAATGTTTTCTGAGTTTTCAGCAGCGGTTAAGAGAATCTCTTTTCTTTGCTCTACAAATGAAATGATGGCGGGAGCTGAGACATCACGCTGGAAATACAATTGTGACATAGTAAGGTATCTACCTGTACTTCCCGGATTTCCAATCACAAAAACAGGCTCATTTTCTTCTGCTCCATTTGGGTTAAATTCAAAATAGAAATCTGGGTTTACTGGTTTACCGTTTTCATCATAAGCTCTGAAAAAAGTAAAGTCCAGGTTATATCTTGGGTAAGTGAAATTATCAGGGTCACCACCATAGTATCCTAAAGCAAGTTCCGGGTAAAGGACTAGTCGTATATCGTTATATCTTTTAAAACCATATAGAGAATATTTCCCGCCACTGTAGAATGTTCTCGTTTCCAACTCTAAACCTTTCCAGTTTTCTTTCTGAGCATATTCATTTTGGATTTCAGTTAGTGCTGAATCCACTGGAATTCCAGATTTATCTTTTACTTTTTTTGTAATGTCAGCAATCATAACTAGCTGATCAACATATAGATCTGGTACTTTTCTCTCATCCTGCAGGGTTTCTGCATAAAAGCCGTCATCGTCAAAGTTCTCGCCTTCATTCATTACCGATGCAGTAACACTTCGCGAACAGTGATGATTGGTCATTATCAGTCCATTTTCTGAAATAAATGAAGCCGAACACCAGGAAGCGAATCTTAATGCAGATTTACGAATATCATCCATCCATTCTGCGGTAGGAGTAAATCCATACTCTTCCTCGAAATACTCAACGGGCGGATTTTCAAATGTCCACATTTTACCCTGATCAAACCTACCAGGTTCTATGTCCTCAAGGTTTTCTGTTTGCGCAAATCCTAAAAAAGGAATAAGACAAATAATATAAATTAACTTAGTTTTCATTGGGTTGTACTTAATTGATTATTTATACGCGAATCTAAAACAAAAAAACCCGAGTGAAAACCCGGGTTTTATATAAAAAAGATGGATGTTTATTTACTTAAATACTCTTCCTTTGATTTTATTTCTAAAGGACTCATTTCATTTTTTGTAACAAAAGATTCAAGCTTAGCAAACCTCTTACCTTTGATTTTATCAAAGCTATCCATACCTTCCTTCAATTGCGATTCTAATAAAGCCATGTTTGCTTTTTCACTACTGGAAGGAGGGTAATAGCCTCCGGCAATTTTACCATAAAGAGTACTTAACTTTTCCCTCAATTCAGGTTCCGCTGCGCCGACATAATTATCTCCGGTAGTAATTGTCAAAGATTTCTTCAATTCTGAAAACTCCTCTATTACCGGATCCGCAACCTTAGTCGAAGAGGAGTTTTCTTTCTTAACACCTTCAGCAAAATTTACCATTTCATCAATTTGATATACCAGATACGCAAGATCTTCTGTCATATCAAATAATTTCATAGTAGTGTTGTAAAGATCATTTCTTTCAGCATCAGTAAGTAGAGATGAAGGATCATTGATCAATTCAATTTCTGATTCATAGGTCTCCTTTCCTTTGGTCATCACCACTTTGTATGTTCCGGCTTTTACTCTTGGAGAAGTGAAGCCACCAGCGGCAAAAGTTTTACCAGCGGCTGTTTTGGGAGCCATCATGGTATAATTCCATCTCACCACATTTATACCTTTTGACTTACCTGCAGATAGTTCCAGTACACGATTTCCATCCATATCCTGAATTTCCATTCCGAATTTCCCGAAAATATGTCTCTTCTTTAGGTAGTAGATGATTTTAGCAGCTCTTGAAGGATTAGGACCCACAAATTGGGTTTCCGTACTTCCGCCGCCAAAACCACTTTCTTCAGGAATGATAAATGGATATGAAGAGAAGAAATGAACATCCTTACTCAATATTTCCTGATTTATTTCCCTAAGTGGACTGATGTCATCTATGATAATCACTCCTCTACCATGCGTACCTAGAATAACATCACTGGTTTTTGGATGCATCTCTATGTAATGAACTGCAACTGCAGGAACATTATTGGTAAACTTACTCCAGTTTTTACCTCCATCTATGGTTACATACAACCCAAACTCAGTTCCTAAAAACAATAAGTCAGGGTTTACATAGTCTTCCTGAAGTGATCTGGCAAATCCATAAATATCATCAGTAACTATCGATGTCCAGGTCTGACCGAAATCAGTGGTCTTAAATGCATAGGTATTCATATCATTTTGAGTATGTCCATCAAGTACTGCGTATGCTGTACCTTTATCATGAACACTAGCTTCAATATGATATACCCAGGTATTTTTTACTACACCTGAAAGATTACCAGTCACATTTGTCCAGTTTTTACCTCCATCCTGAGTAACCTGAATATTTCCGTCATCAGTACCAACCCAAATCACATTTTCATCCAGATCTGATTCTGCTATTGTAAAGATTGTGCAGTGATTTTCAGCACCGGAATTATCCACTGAAAGTCCACCGGACTCAGACTGGTTAAGCTTTGCGGGGTCATTTGTGGTAAGATCCGGAGAGATATTCACCCAGGTATCACCCATATCGTCTGATTTATGCAAAAACTGACTACCCATATAGAATCTGTCAGGGTTGTTTTTACTCACCGCCATTGGTGCATTCCAGTTGAACCTAAGCTTAGGATCGCCTTCTGCCGGTAATGGTTGAATAGTTTTGGTTTGATTACGATCTCTGTCATATCTCCAAACATTTTCAGCACCCTGCATTTCTGAATAGACTATGTTTTTTGTAGGGTGTTTCAATACCCTAAATCCATCACCATATCCAAGTGGATCCCAGTCTCTTGCTTCAATTCCTCCGGGTGAGGAAGAAGGTCCAACCCAGGAACCATTGTCCTGAAGCCCTCCATAAACATTGTAAGGTTCATCATCATCAATACTGATATGGTAGAATTGAGAAACTGGAATACTCTCTACAATTTCCATAGTAGATCCTCCGTCCCATGTTCTGTAAACTCCACCGTCAGTTCCAACATACATTCTGTCACTATCATTAATATCGAATGCAATGTCATGAATATCAGCATGCATGTTTCCCAGATTTTTAAACGTTTTGCCACCATCACGGCTAATACTTCCGAATAATCCTGCCTTTACAATTACATCTGGGTTTCGTGGGTCAACAACTATTCTCGAGAAATAGAAAGGACGCACAACAAGCCCAAAGTCAGAATTCAATTGTGTCCATGATTTTCCTGCATCTTCAGATTTATAAAGACCTTTGTCCTCGTCTTTTTCTGACTCCACCAATGTGTAAAGAATGTCTGTGTCTGAAGGGGCGACTGCAATGGCAAACCTTCCTAATTGACCGGAAGGAAATCCATTGTGAATTTTATCCCATGTCTTTCCTCCATCTGTACTTTTGTATAAGCCACTATTATTACCTCCCGAACTAAAAGACCAGGCAGTTCTTCTAAATTCCCACATTGCTGCATAAAGAACATCAGGGTTATTAGGGTCCATTACCAACTCACTACAGCCTGTATTTGGAGCAACATAAAAGATTTTCTCCCATGTTTCGCCTCCATCTGTTGTTTTGTAAACACCACGGTCTTCGCTATCTCCATATAGTCCACCTAATGCCCCGACATAAATCACATCGGAGTTTTCAGGATGAATCTCAATGTTGGAAATTCTCTCTGTGGTTTCCAATCCCATCTTTTTCCAGTTTTGGCCACCATCAGTAGATTTGTAAATACCATCACCAACAGAAACACTATTACGAGTCCAGGTTTCACCTGTTCCGACCCATATAGTATTATCAGGATCCTTTGGGTCTAATGTTACGACTCCAATTGACTGGCAATAGTCGTCAAATATGGGATTAAATGTAGCGCCACCATTTGATGACTTCCACACTCCACCTCCTGCAGTTCCTGCATAGATGACCCTGTCATTTTTGGGATGAACTTCCAGATCGGAAATTCTACCCGACATCAATGCCGGGCCGATTTGACGCGCATTCAAATCACCAAAAAGCTCTTTTCCTTTTAAAGTGATTTCCTGAGCCTGAGCAAAAAATACCCAGATAAAGCTAAGACAACTTAGCCATAAAAATTTTTGTCTCATTTTGACTAAAATGTTTATTGTTCTGGAAAAGCAAAGTCTGCGTCTGAAACCTCAGGGTTCAATTCAATACTTTCGATAGTTATTGGAGTTCCACCCGGTTGACTTTTAAGTCCCTGAGAAATAGAAAATGGAAAATAAAGACCGTCAACTTCCTGATATTCACTCATGGTTGTTAGAGCAACCTGCCCTGCCATTGGACCATTTTTAACCTCATTTTCAATTGCAATTGGAATATATGCTTCAGAATCAAAGAAATAGTAGGAAACATTTTGAGTCTCTACTCCATCTACCATAATGGGTTCCTTTACCAATTTAATTTTGAAAGTCTCCGTTCCATCTACTGTTTCAGTACCCATTAGTTCAACAGTGTAACCTTTATCTTTATAATTAAAGAAGGAATCTGGAAAGTCATTTTGGTCAAGCTTTGCATTAGCAGTTGTTTCATCATCTGATTTTTCAGCTTTCATGGACTGGAAATTGGTACTCCATAAAGTTTCACCGTCAAATACATTTTGTTTGATGGTCATTCCCTGAAGAGAAAATGAAGAATACGTTCTCCCATCAGCCATCTGTACAATTTCCAAAGGTATTTCCATTCCCTGCTGGCTTAGTTTACCAGTCATTTTAATACCTTTAAGATCACCCCAGGCATCTTTTCCACCCGTGTTTTCAAAATAGCCATCGATGATTTCGTCGGCAGTCTGAGCCTGAATTACAAATGTGCCCAGAACAAATCCGGCGAGCAAAGTAAATTTTGCGATTTTCATAGTTTATTAGTTTAGAATTAATTTCAAATTTTAAGAATTAGTAGGGTTGTAAGTTAAAATATTACACTTATACGATAAAAATATCAGCTGGTTATAATTATTTAATTGTTGTCATATTCATAGTTAATTATTTTATTTCATCGCATATTTCAACTTTCAGATAAAACATTATGAATGTTCATACGGAAGCTTTCTATCGAAGGAATAACAGCAGCTATGATCCCAATTAAGAAAGAGGCCAGAATCAGATACAAATCGACATCCGTAAAACTCAGAATCGAAATACTTGGAAATTGACTTCCAAAATAAGACTGCGAGATAGCAATCGATAATCGAGCTATAAAGATTCCGGAAATTGAACCAAGTAAAGAAATAATAAATGATTCCGTTATTATCATGGAAACAAGTTGCCATCGACTTGCTCCGTAACTTCTTAAAACAGCAAACTCGTATTTTCTTTCCTTCAATTTATTATAGAGACTAATAAAAATACTTAAAGCTGCTACAATCATGATGCCTATTGCAATTCCAGTTAAGGTATTTATGCCTATTCCAATTAAACTTACCAGCCTGTTGATTTCATAAGAGGGTAAAGCAGCCTGAATTTTGGTGTTTGTATTTATACTTCTGGGTATCTGTATAATCCCCATAGGACTTCTAAATTTTACCAGAGCTGCAGTGTATTGTTTTGTAAACTGCTCCCCGGGTTTTTCATGAACATGCCAGATACTTTCAGTCGAAGTAAGAATTAATTTATCTATCACAGTTCCTGAAGGTTTCAATATTCCAACCACTTTAAATGGATGATCATCATGTGTTTCTCCATCTGAAACCAATCCATGTGCACTTTCAAAACTATCTCCAACTGATATTTCATTGTAAGTGGCAACTTCGCTACCTATTACAACTTCCATTTCATCTTTCCAAAACTGACCTGAACCAAGTTCTGCAGAGTAAAGTTCAGGATATTCTTTTGTTGTACCTACTATTCTAAATCCATTATAGGAATCTCCATAGGATAGGGGTATTACTTTTCCAACATATCGGTTTTTCCTCAACTTTTCAACCTCATCTACAGGAATATTTCCGGTTGGATTATCTAATTGAAAGACGGCGGAGAGTATCAATTGGATTGGGCTTCCTTTAGCGCCAATTACCATATCGATTCCAGAAATATTTTTCTCAAAGTTTTCCTGAATTACGGAAGAGACTGAATAAATGAATGAAATAAGACCAATACCCAGAGCCATTAATAAAACACTTAAGGTTGTGTTAAGTGGCTTATCAAAAGTGTTTTTCCAGCTTACTTTATATAGATTCATAGACTCATTACATTGTTAAATTCACTTTTCAACCTGTTATCATGGGTTATAATGACAAGATTAGAGCCCTCTATTTCAGATTGTTCTTTTAGAAGTTTTACGACTTCATGGCAGTTTTCATCATCTAAACTGGATGTGGGTTCATCAGCCAGGATTATTTCAGGTTTATTGATTAGTGCACAGCATATCGTTAATCTCTGTAACTGCCCCTGGCTTAAGGTCTTTGTTTTGGAATCAGCTTTATTGTCAATTCCAAGCCTTTTGAGCAAATCCAACGCATGATTTTGATCTAATTGGTTTCCACCGATGTGTTGGACTAATAATAATGACTCCAGCACAGAGAGGGATTTTACAAAATGTGGTTTTTGAAAAATTAGTCCTACATGTTTTCCTCTGAATTTATCAAGTTTGGCTCCTGATAACTTAGTGATATCTGTATTTGATATAATTACTTGCCCATTATCAGGTATTAATATTCCGGCAAGTAGATGCAGTAGTGTAGTTTTTCCAACTCCTGAGGGTCCGATTATCAATAAGTTTTCTTTTTTTGATAACTTTATATCTTCAAATAATAGGCGAGTGGATGGGTTGTAACTAAATGATAAATCCCTGGTTTCAATCATAATCGCACAATTTATTGCAATTCATGAATACCTCAAAGTTTATGCAACCATATTGCAAAAACTTTGGTTAATTTTGAGTATGGACTATAGTGGTGTAAAACAGATTTTAAAAAATCATAAGTTGAGAATTACAGACTGTAGGGTTGATGTTTTGAGAAAGTTTTTATCTACAGATCATGCATTATCTACTAGAGAACTGGAAGATACAATTACACAGTATGACAGGGTGACAATGTATCGTACGATTCATTCATTTATAGATAATGGCATTCTTCACAGCATCCCTGATGATAGTGGTTTTGCCAGGTATGGTATTTGTCATGAAACATGCACCCCAACTGAGCATTCACACGATCATATTCATTTTAAATGTAATTCTTGTGGTACTATTGAATGTCTTCCCAAACACCATGCACCCACAATTTCTATTCCCGGATATGAAGTAAGCGAAACCAATATGATCATTTCCGGAACCTGTAAGGAATGTAATTCCTTAGTACATTAAATAGTCAATAGGTTTTCACTGAAGTGTATTTTGGATTAATTAAAATGTAATTACTAGAAATTAGGCCATTAATCATTGACATTCTCAAGTAGAAAAGAAAATATGTTAAAGATTATTATAGCAACAATGATGCATATCTATGCATTTGCAACTATATTGCAAATATCAAAAAAGGATAGACATTGATTCTGCTTGATTTGAAACATCATAATAAGTAAGATTTCTTCTTATATTTTTAGTTTATGCCCTGAAGTCGACCGCTTCAGGGTTTTTTAATGATAGATATCATTTTTATTTATAGTTCAATCTGACTTTCATTATATTAATATGTTCAAGGTTCTGCTACCTTCAGGTTCGATTTGATTTTGAACTAACAATATTTTTAAACCTAATTCCATATTTTATGAAAGTTTTTGATGACAAACACATAAAGAATATTGCACTTCTTGGAAGTGCAAAATCCGGTAAGACCACGTTGGCGGAAACGTTTTTATTTGAAGCGGGTCTTATCAATCGAAGAGGTACTGTTGAGGATCAAAACACAGTATCCGATTATCATGCAATAGAGCATGAAAGGGGAAATTCAGTTTACACCACTCTTCTTCATACAGAATGGAGAAATTATAAGATCAATATCCTGGACACTCCCGGAATGGATGATTTTGCAGGGGAAATGATGTCTTCAGCAAGGATTGCTGATACTTCAGTTTTTCTTATTAATGCGCAGAATGGGGTTGAAGTAGGGACACAGAACATTTGGTCAAGTATTGATCACTTTAAGAAACCAACCATATTTGCGATCAATCAGGTGGATCATCCAAAAAGTAATTTTGATGAAGCTCTTGCTTCCTTGAAAGAAACATTTGGATCTGCAGTTACCACCATGCAATATCCTTTAAATGAGGGTCAGGGATTCAATAAGATTATTGATTTGCTAAAAATGACAATGTATGTTTTTCCTGAAGAAGGAGGAAAACCAGAAAAACTACCAATTCCTGACTCTGAAAAAGAAAAGGCGGAAGCATTACATAATGAGCTGGTAGAAAAAGCTGCTGAAAATGATGAAACCTTAATGGAAAAATTCTTTGAAGCAGGCACTCTGGATGAGGACGAAATGAGAGAGGGTTTGAAAATTGGGATGATGCGTCATGAAGTATTCCCAGTGTTCTGCTTATCAGCAA
>CAYTFO010000043.1:14935-21502 GCA_964437135.1 uncultured Roseivirgaceae bacterium
CTGGTAGATTAATGGGCTTCATAGATAATGTAGCGCCTTCAGCTGTTGATGCTTTGCCGGAGCATACTTCGGAAGGAGAAGAAATACCTCATAGTACAGAAGGACCTCTTGAAGTTTTTGTTTTTAAGACTCTTCAGGAACCTAATCTTGGTAGAATGACATTATTCAAAGTTATCTCTGGAGAGCTTAAACCAGGTACTGACCTATTCAATCATCAAACTGAGCAAATGGAAAGGTTAAGTCATTTGTTTGTAATGGATGGACATAAAAGATCTGAAGTGGATTCTTTGACCGCTGGTGATATAGGAGCAACATTGAAATTAAAGAATACCCATACTAACAACACACTTAGTGATAAGAAAATAGTCGATGATGTAATGCCGATTGCTTTTCCAGAGCCAAGAGTTTATATGGCAGTAATACCAGAACAGGAAGGTGAAGAGGAAAAAATCAGTGATGCATTTCATAAAATAATGGAAGAAGATCCAACCGTGACTTTGGAGCATTCTGCTGAATTAAAGCAAATGATTATCGGAGTTCAGGGTGAATTACACTTATCTGTTATAAAATGGATGCTGGAGAATGTTTATAATTTGAATGTGAAGTTTATCGCTCCCAGAATTTCATATAGGGAAACTATCCAGCAACCTGCAATTGCAAACTATCGACATAAAAAACAAAGTGGAGGAGCCGGACAATTTGCAGAGGTTTATATGAAGATTGAACCGTATGTTGAAGGTGCACCGAACCCAAAAGAATATAATGTCAGAGGTAAAGAGGTGATCGATTTGGCATGGGGAGGTAAGCTTGAGTTCTTAAACTGTATTGTAGGAGGCGCTATTGATGCAAGATTCCTTCCGTCGATTTTAAAGGGAGTTATGGAGAAAATGGAAAATGGTCCATTGACTGGTAGTTATATTAGAGATGTACGAGTGATTGTATTTGATGGTAAAATGCACTCTGTCGACTCAAATGACATTGCTTTTAAAATGGCCGGATTAAATGCTTTTAAAGAAGCGTTTATGAATGCTTCACCTCAACTTCTTGAACCTGTAAATTTGGTGACAGTAACCGTTCCTGAAGAATTGATGGGAGAAGTAATGACTGATTTACAGGCAAGAAGAGCAATGATCATGGGCATGGAAAGCGAAGGCAACCTTCAAATCATCAATGCTAAAGTTCCGGTTGCTGAAATGGATCGTTATTCAACTACATTACAATCCTTAACACAGGGTAGAGGAAGATTCACTCAGAAATTTGAAGAATATGCAGCGGTAAACCCTGCACTTCAAAAAGAACTTCAAAAAGTTCATTCAGAAGATGAAGTAAGTGTATAAAGGTGATCGATAACAATTTATAAATAGGAGGCTGTATCAAAAGCAGCCTCTTTTTATTTTATAGCGCCCAGCTTAACAAATCATTTTTTCAAATTCCTAAAAATATAGGCCATTTCATCTATTTGTCAATTGGAGAATATATAAAAATAAGATAATTCCTGTTAGAATTTAATTTTGGAATGATGTTTGGTTTATCATAAATAAATAAAACTCTACTATGAAAAAGGCTATTATAATCCCACTTATCATTTTGTTTTTCGGATGTAATGAACAAGGACCTCCCGGACCTGAAGGACCAAGGGGACCACAGGGTCCGGTTGGTGAACCCGGCGAAAGTGGTTACGTCTTTGAATATGAAAATGTGAGTTTTACATCACCTGACTATTCAGTTTTATTGTTCTACCCCGACGACTTTGAGGGACTTCCTTCGGATGTCGCTTTAGTTTATTTTCTATGGGATGTTCAGGATGATAATGGCACACCAGTGGAAGTCTGGAGACCATTACCACAGGATGTGTTTCTGGATTATGGATCATTTATAGGCAATCTTGTTTATAACTACGATCACACATTAAATGATGTACGTCTTTTCCTGAATGCAGACTTTCCACTTGATCTTCTGGAACCAATAGACACCGATAATTGGGTGGTAAGAGTAGTAGTAGTTCCCGGAGAATTTTGGAGTGGGAGAGTAGATGAGTACCCTTCATATGACGAGGTTGAGGAAATTTTTAGTTTACCTGAATTCCCGGTAAAAGCAAATGTAAAAGCAAGAAGAACTAAGTGAGAATTAATGATCTTCCAGACCTGAGATATATCAAATACTTTGGGTCTGGAGAGATTTTCATTAAAAACTGTAAAAAACCACCAGGTTTATTTGATCACTGCTTCCAGTATCCAGAAACTGATTCATGTATCCAGCTTCAAACCTAAGATTACCTGAATACTTATAGCCTAGTGCTCCATAGAGTCTATTTCGGTCAAAAGCATTTTCATCACCATTTATAAATATTTCATTATAAGCAGACAAGTAAAAACTATTGTCTGAGAATGCTTCTTTACTCAATGAATAATTTACAGACAGGAAATACCTGAAACGGAACCTGAAATCATTTTCTATAAAACGCTCTTCAAATCGATACCGATGAAGTAATCTGATTTTATTGAATTTTTGACTCGTTATGTACTGTTGGAATATACGGTGTTCCTGTATTGCTTCTTTTTCGGATTCAGAAACGTAATTTTCGCTTAAGATGTAGCCATAACCTAACAAAACATTATTATTATTTTCTGTAAGATTATACCCAATACCCGTTCTAATCAGAAGTTGCTCCAGATCTCCTGCAACATTATAATTTCTATACTGGATTTCATGGTGTAAATTGAATCCGTTTTTGAGTTTTATATTGCCAAAATAGATCCACCAGTTTCCAAGAGAAGAATCCTGGGCTTTAGCGGGAATTATTAGAAGGGAAATGAAAATTAATAGAAAAGATGATATCCTACGCATTTGTTTTTGCGTAAAGTTAGAAATTTTCAAACTCGATAGTCAGTAACTTTTGATACAATCACAACCCGACTCAAGAAATATCAATCATCAAAGTTGATATCCATTTCATAGTCGCTTTTTATAAGCTCGGTATCTATCAGTTTTTTAGCGATTCTTTGGATATTATCTCTCTTGCTTTCAAGAATATTAATATCATTTTTATCAGTGTTTTGATAATACCTTATTTTAGATAATCCTGATTCTGCAATTTTCTCCATCATGCTTTCATTGACTTCGACATTCAGAGTTATTTCATAATGTTTTTCATTAGCACCAAATACGTGATATGCAGTACTTTGAGAAGCAGTAACGACTCTCAGGATTTCGCCACTTCCTGTTTTTAATAAAATACTTGAGTTTTTTTCTATTCTGTCCGACTCTTTAGCATCATGGTTTTTTACCTGTAATAGATATTGGTAATCCTGATTGATAACTCTTTTGTAAGCAGTAAGGCTGTATTTGGGTAAATGATCCTGCATTTCAAGAACAATTTTACCAAATGCGATATTCTCTTTTACAGCAATGTTTTGACTTAATCCGGAAAAGACTATTCCTAAAGCAAAAATGGTGGTGATTGTATTTTTCAAGTTGTTCATTTTTCTCCTGACCTTAATTTTCTTAAGCAAATTGTATCTGTTATTCGACATAATCAATTTCTCCGGAATGAGTGGGAAAATTTTTGGAGTAATCAGGATTAATTGATAATTCTTTGTATCCTTGAAAACATGACAGTTAATCAGACAAAGAAATACTCTTCAGGTTTTATACTCATCAAAATAATTTTAGCTCAGTTTTTTTGTACTTCACTATGGTTTGCAGGCAATGCAGTATCATCACAAATATTTGATCATAATAGCAGTTCAGAAGTGTTGATTATCGCTGTTCAATTAGGTTTTATAATTGGAACCTTGCTATTTGCAATTATCAAAATATCAGACAGGTTTTCACCTTCCATGGTTTTTCTTTATTCATCATTAATAGCCAGTCTGGCAAATTTTTTTATTCCATTTTTCGAATCGATAGAGATTATCTCTTTTCTGAGATTTATAACAGGAGTTTTCCTCGCAGGGATTTATCCTGTAGGAATGAAAATAGCTGCTGATCATCATAATAAAGGACTGGGAATAGCCTTAGGTTATCTTGTAGGTGCTTTGGTTCTCGGAACTGCACTTCCATTCATGATTAAAGGGAGTATTGATCTCACTCAATGGCAACTGGTATTCTTACTAACTTCTGGTTTAGCAATATTTGGTGGATTACTGATTGGTTTTGGTGTGCCGGATGGCCCATTCAGGCAAAAAAGCCCTACTATAGATTTTACTGCTTTTTTTCGAATATTTAAATATCCTAGATTCAGAGCTGCAGCAATTGGTTATTTTGGACATATGTGGGAGCTGTATGCATTTTGGTCTTTTATTCCTGTTTATTTGACTATACATCAACAAAATACCCAGACCACTTATAACGTAGATCGTTTCTCTTTTTTGATTATCGCATTTGGTACTTTAGGTTGCATTCTAATGGGGTATTTTGCTTTTCGAAAAAGTAGCAAAAAAGCAGCAGCCTATTCCTTGATGATAAGTATTCTTTGCTGTCTGGCATCACCCATTGTCATCAACTTAAGTTTTGGATTTGTTTTAGTATTACTTCTTATCTGGGGATTCTTCGTGGTTGCAGATTCCCCACAGTTCTCAACACTTGTGGCTCAAACGTCACCCCCAGAATCAAAAGGCACAGCACTTACAATTGTCAATAGTTTAGGTTTTGCTATAACCATACCGAGTATTTACCTTGTTGGTCAGCTAGCTGGAAAGTGGATGTATTTGCCATTGGCGATTGGACCTATAATAGGGCTATTTTTCTTTCTAAGAGGATCAAAATAATCAGGCTATTACATTGTCCTCTTTTCTTTCTTCTACTTTACTGAACTCATCAGCTGGGATTCTAATAGTAAATTTAGCCCCGTTGTCAATTTTGGATGTTACAATTAATAGACCATTATTCTTTTTGATAAACTCTTGTGTTAGCATTAATCCTAATCCTAAACCTTTTTCTCCATAAGTGCCTAACCTGGAATGTTTGCCGTTAGATTCAAGAATTTTCTCCATTTCCTCTTCGTTAATTCCAATTCCTGAATCTTTCACAGTGATGGAAACTTCATTTTCTACTTTTGTGCCGATTAAAAGTATTTCGCCTCCTTCCTGCGAGAATTTAATTGCGTTATCCAATAGATTTCTTACTACAAAATCAATCATATTCTCATCTGCATATGCAGATAGGTCCTTTTTACATTTTACGATTAATTCAATTGATTTCTTTTTCAGCTTGGGCTCGAAAAGGTTTATGTTGTTCTCAAAAATTTGATAAATATTTATTTGTTCTTTAAATACAGTAACCTTATCTGCCTGACTTTGAGACCATGCAATTAATTTTTCCAACAGAAGAGATATGGAGTTTGCTGAAGTAAGGATGTTATTTGCAAACGACTGAGTCTCATTTTCATTGAAATGTGAGATATCAGTAAATAGTATGTTTAATAGTTCTGTAAGGTTTGCCATGGGGCCACGAAGATCATGACCGATGATTTTCAAAAACCTTTCTTTTACTTCATTAGATTTTCTAAGTTCTTTTTCAGAATCAGCCAGCATTCCATTTATCTTGGCAAGTGTCTGGTTTTTTTCCTCCAGATTACTATTTGCATACTCTAGCTCGTTGAGTTGTTTACGGATCGTATTGATAAGCTGTTCGTAGGAACTAAACAATGATTTTGTCTCGGAGGATGACCATTTTAAAGGTTTTGAAACTTCAGATTTGAAATTTGTAGTTATTGACTTTTTCATTGAATCTGCAAGCCTACTAATTGAAGAAGAGGCCAGGTACCCGGTTAAAGAACTTAATACTCCACTTGTTAAGAAACCTAAAAGAACGAAAACTAGGTATTCTTTTAATAACTTTTCAATCGTAATATCAGCAGCAAGATTTACTGATTGGTTAATCAGATTGAATTGGGTCTCAATTTGTTTTTGGCTCTCATTTATTTCTTTAATCAGACCTGAATTAATATCACCGATTTGTTCCTCCAGATCTGCTACACTGTTAAATAATTGTTGATAATCATATAAATACTTTCTTACTTCAGCATTTTGAATGGATTTATCATTGATCTTTGATTGAAGACTATCTGAAAGTTTATTGTATTTATTAATGTAGCCTGAGTCTCCTCTTAGAAAGTAGTCTTTTTCATGTCTTCTCAAAGTTAAGATCGCTTGTAATGAAATAACTTTTTCATATTGCTCAAGTGCATGAGCCTGCTTTCTCATCTGACCTTCCAGACCAAAATCTCTGAATCCTCTTTTTCTTTGAAGTTCAATTAATGAATTTTGTAATGAGTCGTATATGTAAATCTGTTTGGTCAATAATAGAAATTCATCAGAAAAAATTAAACTTTCCAGTGCAGGATGCGAATTTATATGATTAAGGTTGTCAATTAATTCGTTGAAAAGTTCACTTCTTTTTACGAATCCATAGAAGTTCTCATTTGTGTAGAATTCATTCTTAATTTTATCTCTTGAGATTAGATCAAGGTCTTTGTTGATGATACTTAGAAGCTTATTATTTGCGTTCGCCACTTTCAATTGTAAATCCCTGATATCCCGGGCAGTGTTTAGATTTTGATATCCC
>CAYTFO010000044.1:0-21436 GCA_964437135.1 uncultured Roseivirgaceae bacterium
ATACTACCTACAAGGCTTGAAATCACAGTAATTGACAATCTTGGGAATCAGGTTCAGGATGCCGAAGTAATGATCTTCAAAAGTCAGGATGATTATGTTAATCATGAAAACGAGGTGTTTTCCGGTACCACAGACAAAAAAGGTACAGTTAAATTTAAAGATCTTGAGCCAATATCTTATTTCATTGATGCCCGCAAAGGCGATTTAAGTAATGAAGGTCACGGTGCAGGCATCGATGCTTTGGAAGAAGGAAAGTTAAACAAAGTGAATATTGTAATTCACTAACCTACTTCAAGGTAATCAGCAATAATCCATATGCCACGACCATAAACCAAAACTTGTAGTTTAAGAGGTCTGGTATGATATTAAAAGTCATCAGTACCAATGCTAAAACTATTACTACTGAAATAATTCTGATCAAATTTCGGGTTTGTTTTGTCATTGTTTGATGCAGTTTTATACAATTTAGATAAAAATTCCTGAAAATTGCAGTCATTTATGGCAGAAATTGGTGTTGACATAGAAAAAGCCAGCCTGCTTCTGCAAGCCGGTGAGATTATTGCTATCCCTACAGAAACTGTTTATGGTCTGGCTGGAAATGCACTTAATGAAGAGTCAATTATCAAGATTTACAGTGCAAAAAACAGACCCAGTTTTGATCCATTGATAGCTCATTTTAGTGATATCGACTCAATCAGCAGATTTGCAGATATCAACGACCCTCTATTTAAAAACATTTCCGAGAAGTTTTGGCCGGGACCACTCACAGTATTATTGCCAAAAAATGATTCAATTCCAGATACACTTACATCAGGGCTGCCAACTGTAGCTGTCAGAATACCTAACCATAAACTTACGCTTAAGCTATTAAAATCTTTGGAATTTCCGTTAGCTGCGCCAAGCGCAAACCCGTTTGGTTATGTTTCCCCCACAACTCCTCAACATGTAAATAACCAGCTGGGTGATAAAGTAAAATATATTCTGGACGGTGGTCCAACACAAGTTGGAGTTGAATCTACTATTATTTCTTTTGAGAGAAATAGAATTATTGTTCACAGACTTGGAGGACTTAAAATTGAAGATCTGGAGAAAATTGCAGAAGTAGAAATGAATTTGAATGAAAGCTCCAACCCTGTTGCTCCTGGTATGCTTAAATCCCATTATGCTCCACTTAAAAAAATTGTAATTGGAGACATTAGTAAATTGATTCGAAAGCATCCCGGGCAAAAAATTGGGGTAATTTCATTTTCTGATTCATTCCCTGAAGTTAACAAAAACATCATTCTGTCAAAAAACCAAAATCTGGAAGAAGCTGCAGTAAATCTTTTTGCAGCTTTAAGAGAAATGGATGAGTCAAATATTGACATCATTTTCACTGAAAAACTGCCGGATAAAGGGTTGGGAAGGGCAATCAATGACAGGTTGAAAAGAGCTTCTGCTACTTAACTAAAACTTCACTTTGGATTTACAAGAAAACATCTCAATTTAGCATAATAACAGAACGATTTTTAATCATGAAGACTATTGATGATTTCAATTTTAGAAATAGAAAGGCCCTAATAAGAGTTGATTTTAATGTCCCATTAAACAGCGATTTTAAGGTGACTGATGAAACAAGGATAACAGCTGCAATACCTACCATCAAAAAGATCCTTAACGATGGAGGATCAGTGGTATTAATGAGTCACCTTGGCAGGCCCAAAGAAGGACCTGAAGAGAAGTTTTCACTAAAACATATTATTCCAAATCTTTCAGAAAAATTAGAAGTAGATATCAAATTTGCAGATGACTGCATAGGTGATGATGCATTGGAAATTTCAAAATCTCTCGGTACAGGAGATGTTTTATTACTTGAAAATGTCCGGTTTTATAAAGAAGAAACTAAAGGTGATGAAGAGTTTGCATCAAAACTCTCAAAACTGGGAGACATATATGTGAATGATGCTTTTGGTACTGCTCACAGAGCACATGCATCTACTACAATTGTTGCAAAGCATTTTCAGGACAAATGTTGTGGATATGTAATGAAAGCTGAACTTGAAAATGCAGGAAAAGTATTAGAAAGTGCAGAAAAGCCCTTCACAGCAATAATGGGTGGAGCAAAAATCTCCGATAAAATCTTAATAATTGAACAACTTCTTGACCGGGTTGACAATCTCATCATAGGAGGAGGAATGTCTTATACTTTTTTCAAAGCGCTTGGAGGAAAAATTGGAAACTCACTGGTTGAAGAAGATAAACTGGCTCTGGCAAAAAGCCTGGTTCAGAAGGCAAAGGAAAAGAACGTCAACATTGAATTGCCAAAAGACTCAATCATAGCGGATAAGTTTGATAACGATGCAAATTCTAAAATCTCAGATAATTATTCTATTGATGAAGGATGGATGGGTTTGGATATTGGCCCGGAAGCTGTTGAGGTTTTTTCCAAAATTATCAGTGAGTCAAAAACTATACTCTGGAATGGCCCGATGGGGGTTTTTGAAATGAGTAATTTCTCAAATGGAACAAACGCAGTTGCTCAGGCTGTGGTTTCAGCAACAGAAAAAGGAGCATTTTCATTGATTGGAGGAGGAGATTCTGCTTCAGCTATCAATAACCTGGGATACGGAGATAAAGTGTCTTATGTTTCTACAGGAGGAGGTGCACTTCTTGAGTATATGGAAGGTAAAGTTCTACCGGGAGTAGCAGCATTAGAAGAAGAATAAATAAGCTAAAATTCAAGGCTAAAGTATTTCACTTATACTTTAGCCTTCTTTTTTTATAGAAAATAATTGAGTCGAGCTGTCATATTTAATTTTTCCATCATCTGTTAACCTTCTCAAAAGATTACTAACAGTTGACTTTTCAACCTTAAAAATTTCAACCAAATCATTCATATTTCTCTCCTTTTGAGATATAGTTTCCAATAATTGATTTGCAGAAAGGTTCTCTTTTTGCTTCTTATGAATGCAATAATCACAAATTCCGCACTCAATTTCTGATTTTTCATCAAAATACGCCTGCAACATTAAGGACCTACAATTTGATTTTTTTTCAGCATACTCGACCATACTCCTGGCCTTTGAAATTACAACTTCCTTTCTTTTTTCAAGATGTTTTGAATCAATAGGCAGCTTTCCAACTTCAAACCTTGGCATTGTAAAAACAATATGAGGCTGAGATGAAGATTCCTCATAATCAAATATTCCTACTGAAGATAAATGATTTAATTTTTGATGGACTTCCGCTTTTGATATATTTAGTAAGCGTGAGATATCAGACTCTTTTATAGTAACATAGTTATTGTAAATCTCTCCTCCATAAAGTCTGAGAACAACCTTTATTATTGGATCATATTTTTGATTAGCAACCTGGAATCTGTAAAGGTTATCGTGATCAACCAATGAATTTAATTTCGATGGCTGATAAAAACCTTCATTCAATTGAATTAAACCATTTTCTTCAAGTTTGTGAAGCGCATGAAATGTCTGAACTCCAGGTAAGTCAAATGTTTTAGTAAAACGATCAAAATCAAATTCATAACTTACATTCAACCCACTCCCTACTGCTAATTTGTATTGATTTGCAAGGCATTGGTAAACCCTCTTAATTAAATCAAAATCTACTTGAGAATCAATTGTTCTTTTTAATAGATTGCCGGAATCATCTTTATTAAAAAGCAGCACAGCATATGCTTTTTTTTCATCTCTACCAGCTCTGCCTGCTTCCTGGTAATATGCTTCCAGAGAGTCAGGAAGGTCAATGTGGACTACGACTCTTACATCTGGTTTATCAATCCCCATCCCAAATGCATTAGTTGCAACCATTACCCTCTTCTTATTTTGAATCCAGTTTTCCTGCCTTGTTTGCCTTTCTATTGGATTTAAGCCAGCATGATAATAATCTGCAGAAATGCCATGCTGACTTAAAAAAGCAGCAATTTCCTGCGTTTTTTTTCTTGATCTCACATAAACAACTCCACTTCCAGGCACATTAGTTAAGATATCTAAGATTTTGCCAGCCTTGTTTTCTGTCTCTATAACTGAATAAGAAAGATTCGAACGTGCAAAGGACTTAGAATATACTTTGAAATCCTTCATATCCAGAAATCTGATGATATCCTCTTTTGCCTCCTTTGTTGCTGTAGCGGTTAAAGCAATAATCTTATCAATATTAAACTCCTTCCTAAATTCAGCTATCTCTAAATAAGGGGGTCTGAAATCATAACCCCATTGAGATATACAATGAGCTTCATCGATCGCTAACATCGATATTTTCATTTTCCTGGCTCTTGAAAGAAAAAGTTCAGATTTGAGCCTTTCCGGAGATACGTATAGAAACTTAAAATCTCCATAGATCAGATTATCAAGCGCAATATCCATTTCTCTACTTGACATTCCGGCTGTTAATGAAATGGCCTTAATTCCACGTTTTGTAAGTTGATGAACCTGATCTTTCATTAACGCAACAAGTGGTGAAATGACTATACATAGTCCATCAAGAACCAATCCCGGAACCTGGAAGCAAATTGATTTACCTCCTCCGGTTGGCATTAAAGCTAATGTATCATGACCTTCAAGTAAGGATGATATTATTTCTTCCTGCAGCGGCCTAAAGGAGCTATATCCCCAATATTTACTTAATATTTCATGAACTGAATTCAACTAGGCTTTAAATATTTTTAATCCCACCTTATTTCTTCTTTTGTTAAAAATGATCGAATGCCTTTTTTGCAATCTTCTGTAGCTCTTGCTTTTGCATTTTTTTCTGCAAGAGAATTAAGAGACTCATCCAATGTCAATCCTTTGTTTAAAACAAATAATTCCTTAGTTAAGGCCATAGCTTCTGTACTATTTGATTTTATAAGGTTCAAAGCAAAATCGCTGACAGTATCTGAAAGAGATTCTTTCTCTACTACAAAATTTATCAGGTTAAAACTGCAAGCATCGGTTGCATCATACATTTTAGCAGAAAGTAACATTTCTTTAGCCTTTCCTGTCCCTATTTTGTCAATAAGAAACGTTGAAACAAGCGCAGGAACAAATCCAATTTTAACTTCAGAATATCCAAACTTCGCCTCAGGAACAGCAAATACAAAATCACATACTGTAGCTAAACCACAACCACCAGCAATCGCATGCCCCTGTACTTCAGCTATCACAACCTTTTTTAATCTATAGATTAATTCAAACAACTCTTTGAGATGAAGGGAGTCTTCAAGGTTTTCTTCATACGTAAAATCATTTAATTTTTGGATATAAGCCAAATCCGCACCTGCACAAAAAGCCTTTCCGTTTGATTTGAGCACAATCACTTTTACCTGTTCATCTTTCTCAAAATCTACAAATGATTGCTTCAATTCTGTCACCAGTTCCGCTGACATTGCATTTCGTTTTTCAGGTCTGTTTAGAGTTATATAACCAACCTGATTTTCTATTTTTTGAAGTACATACTGCATTATAAATTACTTAATTCCATTTGCCAAAACCCATCAGAGTCAAGAATATGTATTCTTTGGTCCGAAGATTTATTTATTTCTTTTAACAACCATTTCGGTACATCGCCAGAGACTATAATTTCCTCATAAAGAATATTTTGATTAATATCTTCTATGCTGTAAAAATTATTCCCTGTAACTATTAATACATCCAATTTAACTTTTTTTTCGAATTCAAATCCCTGGATTTGATCAATTAGAATTCCAATCTTTTTACCAAAATACTCCCCTGCCAGAAAAGGAGGAGAATAAAGAAATAGTGAATCTAAGAAAAAACTCTGTTTCGATTCACTCAATCGTTGGTTTAATCGATAAGGTAAGATTTTATTATTTAAATCAAATTCGGAAATGTGCTGACCGGGTAATTTAAATGGAATGTATTGTCCATCATAATAAAAATCCACTATGGTTGCATTATCGACTGAATATGCTATCATACCCGTCTTATTCTTATTTTCATATTGCTTGAAAAAAGAATATCCCACAGCGAAAAGCATTAAACAAAAACTAATTTTTATTGAATATGCAGACCGAAAATAAATCCCGCTTAGAAATAAAATTCCTATAATGTAAATGCTAAAAACATATAATTCATGAAAATATATTCCATTGATCTGATTACCCGGTAAGGAATTAATAGTCATGATCAGTTCATTAAAGTGGTACACTACCAACTCAAGAAATTTGATGAACTCTTCAATAAAAGGAAACTTTATCAAATACAAAAAAATAAATGTTAGTCCTCCTACAAGGATTACATAGGCTCCAGGAATTGCAATTAGGTTATAAAGAATAAAATAATTGGGAAACTGATGAAAATAATACAATGAGATGGGAAGTGTAGCAATTTGAGCTGAAAGGGATACACATGTCAGCTTCCAAATCAAATCCAGCATTTTATTAGAAGGATGAAATACATCTGAAATTAGGGGATAGATTACCAGTATTCCAAAAACTGCTGCAAATGAAAGCTGAAAACCTAAATTATAAAGATTGGAAGGATCAAAAGTTAATAAAATCAAAGCGGCTATTCCAAGGCTATTTAATGGATGGGACTTCCTGTTAACAATAGAAATCAATGAATATATTACCATCATTATTACAGCTCTCACTACAGAAGGACTAAAACCTGTAATAAAAGCGAAGCCCAACAAAATAACTGACACAATTATTATCCTCAGTATGGTCAGCTTTAGTTTATCTAAAAACCCAAAAAGATTGATTAAGATACTATAGATTATTCCAATATGGAGTCCTGAAATAGCTAGAATATGAAGAATTCCCGCTTTAGAGTATGCCCCTTTCAATTCCTGATCAAACCCTGATTTATCACCAATCAACATAGCTCTAATTACATTAATTTCCCGGGCAGATATGAAAGAGACCTCAAAAGCATGATTCATGAAGTTTCTTACTCTATTTGCAACATTTTGAAGATTGAAGTCACTTTTTAACGTAATGGAATCTAGCAAAATCAGATCTGAGAATTCAATAAATGATTGCCAGTAAACCCCTTCTTGTTTCAAGTATTTACGATAATCAAATTGATATGGGTTTTTAGATTTAGCTGGCAGATCCAGTTGTCCGGAAACAGCATAAATGCTCCCCACATTTACAATTGAATTAGTGTCATTTTTCCAAATGTATATTATGGCTTTGCCGTGATTTTGTTCATTTTCAACTTGGTCAATAAAGTATACTTCAACTTTATAAGAAGTGAAATTTTCAGAAGATTTTTGTTTCTCTATTACTTCAAATAGGTAATCTCCATGATAATCACCCATTTTATTATTCCCTGTAGACTTTTTTGATTTATCAGCAAGTGAAGCCAGTGATAAGATTGATATTAATATAAATAAAGATTGTATTTTGACATTTCTAACTACAACTAGTGAGAGAATTGCAATACAAAACAGTGATACTAAAATTATTAAATCAACATCAACTAAGTTGGAAATATGAACTCCAACTGCAAAAAGAAGAGAAATCCTTAAAAAAGGATAAGAAGACCAATTAAACAATATACCGTTATTTATTAAATATAAAACTAAACGGTATATGTGAATATTACAATTCTCTAAACATAAAATAATGCCAGATATCGCATTCTATGAATTTACCTCCTTTCATCTGAAATCCATTTCTTTCATATAGCGGTACTACACCTATCTGTGCATGCAGATATAAATAATTTCCGTTTCCCTTTATTTTTTCGATATCTGTTAATGTCTCTTTAACCAATGAATCTCCTACCCCCTTAGACCTATACTGCTTATCCACCGCGAATCTTTCAAGTTTTATTCCTTTTGACGTTTCGCGCCATCTCGAACATCCTATTCCTTCATTGTCACTATTTAATGCTATCAAATGCCTTGAGCTTTCTTCATACTCATCAAACTCCTCGGATCTATCTACATTTTGTTCTTCAATAAATACTCTTTCTCTTACCTCAAATACTTTTTTTAGTTCTTCTTCTGTTTCTACCAGCTTAATCTGAAAGTTCTTCTCCATAATCTTTATAAGCTTTAATAATGTTTTTAACCAATTTATGGCGCACTACATCCATTTCATCAAGTTCAATAAAACTTATCCCTTTGACACCTTTCAAAATATGAAGTGCTTCAATTAAACCCGATTTTTGTTTTCTTGGTAAATCAATTTGCGAACGATCTCCTGTAACAATAACTTTTGAATTTGGTCCCATCCTTGTTAAAAACATTTTAATCTGCATTGGAGTCGTATTTTGAGCTTCGTCAAGTAAAATATAAGCATCGTTCAATGTTCTACCTCTCATGTAAGCGAGTGGAGCAATTTCAATAATATTGTTCTCCCGATAGTAGCGAAGCTTTTCTGATGGAATCATGTCACTCAAAGCATCATAGATAGGTCTCAAATAAGGGTCAATCTTCTCATAAAGATCACCTGGAAGAAATCCAAGATTCTCACCTGCTTCAACTGCAGGGCGGGTAATGATAATTTTCTTAACATCTCTGTTTTTCAAAGCCCTCACTGCAAGTGCAACTGAAACATAAGTTTTCCCAGTTCCAGCTGGTCCAATTGCAAAAACAAGATCATTTTTTTCAGCAGCAACTACAAGGTCTTTCTGATTCTTTGTCTTGGGAACAATTTTTGTACCTCTTGTTCCAAAAACCATCACCTTCTTATCATCATGATTTTCTGGTTTTTGAGACTCTTCATTTATATAGGTAAGTACATTTTCCTGTGTGACACTTCCATATTTCTCATAATGAGTAAGCAAAGACCCCAGAATTTCATTTATTTTAATGATCTGAGGAGCAGATCCCTGAATTCTTATTTCGTTTCCACGCGAAATAATTTTACTGTCCGGAAAAGCTGCGGCAATCTCCTTTATATTTTGATTTTCTACCCCTAAGAAATCAACAAGAGGGATATTTTCAAGTGTGAAAATTTTTTCTAGCAATAGGTTTTTCTATTTAATTAAGTTTAATACTGAGACCTTTAGTTAATTTGCAATCAATCACAAAATAAACAAAATATTCGCTTGCGAGTATGGCAGTAGTCACTTTTCTATCAGATTTCGGAACAAAAGATCATTATGTTGCTGCTGTAAAAGCTTCAATACTTTCCATTAACCCTGGAATTGAGATAATTGATTTAAGCCATTCCATTAATTCTTTTGATATTAGCCATGCGGCATATGTTCTTTCCAATTCATTTCGATTATTTCAAAAAGGCACAGTACACTTGGTTGCTGTCAATAGCACTGAAAACGTAAAATCTAAAATCCTTGCTGTAAAACTTGAAGATCATTTTTTTGTTGGTTCAGATTCAGGCATTTTTAGCCTGATCAGTAAACAGTCACCGGCAGCTATTGTTGAAATTGCAAAAATCGATACAACTTTCGTAGCGAAAGATATATTAGGTCCTACTGCAGCCAGAATTGCCAGTGGAAATGATGTTTACAATATGGGCAATAGAATAGAAGGAATCACAAAACTTTTTAAAAGAGAACCGAAAGTGACCAAAAAAGAAATTGTAGGCAATGTGATTCATATAGATCATTATGGTAATTTGATTACTAATATTACCAAAATGGAATTTGATAAAATTATCGAATTAAATGGGACTGCAAATTTTGAAATCCAAATTGGACGTGAAAAGTATCAAAAAATTCATAAAGATTTTCGAGATACTGATCCGGGTGAGTGTTACATAGTTTTCAACTCAACAGGTAACCTTCAAATAGGAATAAATCAGGGAAACGCATCTGAACTTTTAGGTCTACGTTTTGATTCCCCTGTTTTTATTTATTTCAATTAACCTAACTTATATGTTATTAAGAATTGTAAGACTTAAGTTTCATGAACATAATATTGATGATTTTCTGGTAATTTTCCATAAATCAAAATCAAAAATTGAAACTTTTGAAGGATGTGAAAAAGTTGAATTATATAAAGACAGTAAAGAAAAAAATGTTTTCTATACGCATAGTATCTGGGAAAGTGAAGAAAAACTAGATCAATATAGGAATTCAGATTTTTTTAAATCTACATGGGCAGCAACTAAAAAATTATTTTCGGCTAAACCTCTTGCTTATTCACTTATAAAATAATCAATGTCCGGTGCAAATTGCTACACCATCGGTAACGTAATTTTCATTTCCTCCTACATTGCCATATGCGACAACCTTATGTGCAAAAAACTCTCCCGGAAAATGAATCTTTACACTTCCATTAATTTGCTCGATTAACTCGAAGGTTAAAATTTCATCATTTGATAATTTGACATTTTCAAGAATCGTAACACTACGGCCATCTGCTCCATCAACATCTTCTAGTCTAAATGCTAATTCTCCTACTTCACGAATCGTCCCAAAATGTAAATGAGCTGGAAAGGTATATCCTTCCTGGGTATTAATGAGTTCAATGGAAACTTCTATTTTTCGAGGTGCCAGTTCAGTAAATGTTACCTTTCCCCTTATCGGATCATATCCTGCTCTATGTAAGAAATAGGAAACTTCTCTGTTGGTAACTTCCTCCGCATCGTTACCCACACATCCAGTCATCAGTACCAGGGCTAAAATGATGTATACTACAGTCTTCATACTTTATTAACAATTTCTGTAAGATATTACCTTATAAACACACATTTAATTATTTTGATTCCCAAGAATTAATTGAAGTAACATATCCTTTCTCTGAAAATAAAATTGCTATGCTTTTTGTTTCGGGAAAATGCGCAAGAACAATTGTAAGTACAGATACTATTGGTACTGATAGAATCATTCCTGTCACTCCCCAAATTGCTCCCCAAAATGACAATGAAAATATAACTACTATAGGGCTAAGATTCAATGATTTACCCATTATTCTCGGCTCAATAAATGTGCCAACCAAAATTTGAATAGCATAGACTCCGATTATAATCCAAATAGCTGGAACATAGTCCGCAAATTGGAATACAGAGAAAAATGCAGGTAGAAGAGTTGCCACGAGAGAACCTATATAAGGTATAAAATTGAAAATAAATATTAAAAAAGCCCAAAGAACTGCAAAATCAACACCTACAGCAATCAATACAAAATAACTTAACAAACCAGTAATTATGCTAACTATAACTTTTACTCCAAAATAAGTATTGACAGAAGAGGTAATACCATTAAGAATCTCTTCTATTGTTTCTTTTTTACCAGAATTTTCCATCAGAGATTTTAGTTTCTGAGGTAAAAATGACTCTTCTAACAGAAAGAAAATAACATAGACTAAGACAAGTGCTGCATTTCCTACTAGCCCACTTAAAGTATTTAATGTACTTGTTGCATAACTTCTCAGGTCTACAGATTGCAACTGATCAATTATATATTCATCAATGTTAGGAATGCCGGTAACTTCTGAAAGCTTTTTCTCAAAGACTCTCAAATTTGCATTATACTGAGGCGTTTCCTGAATAATTAAGTTGATGTTAAATGAAATAATCTGGACGATAAACCAAAGAATACCAAACGTTATTGACAGTGAGAAAAAATTTGCAAGATACTTTGGTAATGATTTTCCTTTAAACTTTATTCTTTGCAGAAATTGTCTGACAGCCACAATAAGATACCAGACAACAAAAGCCAAAACAAAGGGTTGTAACAGGTTTTTGAAATATATTAAACCAAAAACGAGTAAACCAAAGGCAAGTAAAATAAGGGTTATTCTAATTGTTTTATTGGGCATTTCCATATGAACTGTTCCTTTTGCTAATCTAAACGAAAAAGAACGTAGGAAATAGTATAACGCTAAAATAAAAAACGGCAACCATTGCGGTTGCCGCCCATTAAGAACCAGCTATGTAATAGTTACTCACTATTGATTCAAATATATTGTCATATGTTGTTTTATACAAACAATTATTTAAAATAATATTAATAAACTACCTAAATCTTTGGAAAATGAATATTTAACTTAAAAAAGTACTTAATATTTTGATAATATTATATTGATCAGAGACCTATAAATAAAAACAGAAAACAAAAAAAGGTGAAACTCACGTTTCACCTTTTAAATTTTCTGTACCAAAGGCGGGAATCGAACCCGCACTCCCGAAGGAACACGATTTTGAGTCGTGCGCGTCTACCAGTTCCGCCACTTTGGCAAATTTATCATGCCTGGAGGACGGCAAAAGTATCTAATTCTTAGATTTCTACAAACAAAAAAAGGCTCTAAAAAGAGCCTTTGTTTTGTTTTTGATATTCTAATTAAATTTTTACTGATTTTTCTTTGATCACTCCATTTTCACCATAAATGATAAATGTTGCTGAAGATCCCTGCATTTTCTCCATATCATAAATCTTTTTAACCTGCTCGCCAGACGCAATTCTTTCTCTGTGCAATTTGTTTCCAAAATTATCAACAATTAGAATCGTGATGTCAGATTTAGAATTGTTAATACCTACTAAAGCATAATTGTTTTCAACTTCAGTTAGGATCATTTGAATATCCTCAGCATCCAGATAATCTACCTTTACATTTTCTGTATATTGGTAATCATTACTTTTGACGTTTAGAGTGTACTCTCCTTCCGGAAGATTACTCAAATCAAAATCCTTAACAAATCCATTTGATTTTCTAATGATCTCTGAATAGACCACAACTTTTTTACTATCAACAATAGTAACATTTACATTTTCAACTTCTTGTGATTGATATATAACTTTGAAAGTGTTCTCTTCCTTAATTGGCAATACTTTGCAAAAAGATGCTAAGCTTGCAGAATCCACAGAAGCATAGGTTGATAGTGGAGCACTAATAACTATTAAAAGTGCTGCGATTGTTTTAACCATGTTTCTCATAATTTTTAGCTGTTTCATTTTTAATTTCATAGCAAAATTGTACTGTTTACCACGATATTTTCAAGAGAAAGGTTACTTTTTTATCAAATTTATTGATTTTAGGATAAATTTTTACATCCCATTCATTTTCAATCGACTCCATTTATGATCTCTCTATTTAATTAGTCTTCCGGAGTCTAAAATTGAATTATTTTTAATTTTTATTGACTTATCACAAGAAATTGATAGTTAAATCGATTTCTAAAACTAGTTAGTGTCATTCAAAAATTAGAAATTGATGCAAAATGAAACAATGCAGTGAAAAACCTCAATAATCAACCATTCGCCAGTTTTAATAAAAGAGCTCTCGCTCATAATATTGATCTTGTTTTTATTCTACCTATACTCTATGGGATTTCATGGTTTATTGATGATAATTTAGTTTTTATTGCTTCCTGTTTAATATCCTACATATTATATCATATTTTTTTTGAGCTCTTAAATAATGGAACTACTCCTGGTAAACGGGTTTTAAAAATCAGAGTCGTAGTAGAATCTGACAAGGGAAACTTAGTATTAAGAAATCTATTTAAGATTTTATCAATAATTCCATTTTTTGCTGGATTTACATGGGCTTTGTTTGACAAAAAAAAGCAAACATTACATGATAAATTATCTCATTGTTTAGTCATTGAAGTTTTCTAAAGAATTTCAAATATTCAATAATTAAATAGGTAAATATTTCTATCTTTCGGCTTTGATTTAATTATTCAATTTAAGATGGAAGAAAGAGAAACCTTTATTAAAAGAATTGAAAGCGCTTTTGAAGGGTTTATGTTTTGGTCAAGGTGGGTTCAAGCACCTCTATATACCGGCCTTATCATTGGAGCATTTTTATATTTAGTTAAGTTTTTTCAGGAACTTTACCATCTTTTTAACCATACCATAGATTCAGACGAAATAGATATGATGCTGGGAATTCTCAGTTTGGTAGATATCTCAATGGTTATGAATCTTGTTGTAATGGTAACAATTGGTGGCTATTCAATATTCACCAGTAGAATTGATGTAGATATGCATGAAGATAAGCCGTTATGGCTTGAAGATCTTGATGCAGGGCAACTAAAAATCAAACTTGCAACCTCTCTTGCTTCGATATCCGGGGTGCAATTATTGAAAACTTTCATTGATTATAGAAAAGAAGAAATCAAAGCGGGAACAGAAGGAATTATTATAGAGATTATAATTCACATGGTTTTCATCATATCAGCCCTTCTACTTTCGCAAACTGAGAAAATCACTCACAGTTATAAGCATGGGCATGTTTTGACAGGTGAAGATGAGAAAGAACAGGAAGAAGAAAATAAGAGTCATTAAACTCCGATACAATAATAAGAAAAGGGCCTTAGTGCCCTTTTTTTTATTACCATTCATAGGAATCTATTGACTCCGCTGCTTTAACGATTAAGTCAATAGAGGATTTTATATCGTTTTTATGACACATCTCTATCACTTGATGCAAATACCTCGTAGGAATAGAAACAGCTCCTGCTATAGCACCTGATTTTCCATGTCTTTGTAAGCCCGCGGTGTCTGTTCCACCTGCAGTTAATAATTCCAATTGCCAGTTTATAGAATTTTTTTCCGCTGTTTGCTTTAAGAAGGAGACCATTCGTGGGTCACAGATTGTCATTGCATCCATAACTTTTATAGCTGTTCCCTTATTAAATTCTGTAATCTTTTCATGATCCTGTGCTCCAGGTAGATCATATGCAATTGTGGTATCAATAGCTAATCCAAAATCAGGATTTATAGAATGAGTTACAACTCCTGCTCCTCTCAAACCTACCTCTTCCTGAACAGTAAAAACACCATATAAATCTACTCCTAAATCAATTTCTTTTAATCGCTTTAATACTTCTACTAAAATGTAAACACTGACCCTATTATCCAGCGATTTACAATTAACACAGTCCCCCATTTCGATCAATTCTCTTTCTCTTGTAATTGGATCCCCAACCTGAATAATTTCTTTTACTTTATCTCCTGATAAGCCTGTGTCTATAAAAAAATCTTCAATCTGGACATTTTTACTTCTTTCTTCAGCCTTCATTACATGTATAGGCTTTGTACCCATCACACCAATCAGGTCTTCCTTTCCATGTACAATTACACGTTGTGCTGTTAGAGTTTTAGGGTCAAAACCTCCAAGTGGATGGAATCTAATAAAGCCATTGTCATCTATATGTTTGACAATAAAACCTATCTCATCCATATGAGCAGCAATCAGCAATTTTGAAGGGTTGTCCTTCCTGCTTTTTTTAGTGACTATAAGATTACCAAGATTATCTTTAGTAATCTCATCACCACAATCTTTAACTTCCTCAAATACTATACTTCGGATTTTGTTTTCAAATCCGGGAGCGCCGGATGCTTCACATAATTTCTTAAGTAAATCGATATTAACTGACATTGTATGTTAAATAAAGAAAAGAGATTTTTTTGAAAGAAGTGCCCAGGGCGGGAGTCGAACCCGCACGTCCGTAGGACACATGGCCCTCAACCATGCCTGTCTACCAATTTCAGCACCCGGGCAAGAAGATGCAAAAGTAAAGTTTCTTATGAATTAAACCATCATATAATTCATTTAGCAACGCATATTGAATCACAAAAATATGAGTTTCGATCAGTGAATGTTTTTATTGGTTCAAAACCGGCATTAGAGAGTAATTCGGTCATTTCCTTTTCTGAGTATTTTTTTGAAACTTCAGTATAAATAGTTTCCCACTTATCAAAATGAAATGATTTATTCAGTTTTCCGATATAAACATCCTGGTCTTCCATACTTAACAAGAAGCTTTTACATTCCCCGTTTTCAGGATTATAAACAGGCCTGTGACTAAACTTTGAAATATCAAAATTGCCGTCCAATTCAGAGTTGATTCTTTGTAATAAATTGAAATTAAAAGAAGCAGTTAGTCCTTCAGGATCATTATAAGCGTCCAGTATAATTGAAGGATCCTTCTTTTTATCAAAACCAATTATCATTTGATCCCCCTTGTTTACATTTTCTCTCAATTTTTTCAGGAATTTAAGTGCTCCTTTCTTATTGAAGTTTCCAATATTAGATCCCAAAAACATCAACACTTTTTTCCCATTGGTTTCATTCAAAAAGCTGGAAAGAACAAAAAAATAGTCCCCATGTAATAATTCGACTTCCAAATCAGGAATATCATCATTTAAATGGGACTTTAGTTTTTCAAGAACATTGAGAGATATATCAACAGGTGAATATGAAAATCGTGCATTTCTCTTCATGAAATGATTTAATAGTAGCTTTGTTTTATAGCCATCACCCGCACCAAGCTCTATTAATCTAAAATGATCATTATCCTGTCGAATACACTCTAATATTTCTTCCTTATTTTGATTAAAAACATCATATTCTGCATCAGTAAGATAATAGGATGGCATTGACATGATTTTTTGAAAAATCTCATCCCCATTCTTATCATAAAAGTATTTGGAAGAAAGCCATTTTTTATTTGAAGATAACCCGATCATCACATCCTTTTCAAAATCTGATTCAAGATGATCTATTTCAATCTGAGGCAATTCAAGCCCCTCTGTATATCTCATATTACATTAAATCTTTAGCTAACCTGATTCCATTGCAATGCCATTGCAAATGAGGATGAAAGAAATTTCTGTATGTTGTTCGTATATGATCCCGAGGTGTAGCATAGGACCCACCTCTTAAAACCATTTGATTGATCATAAACTTCCCATTGTACTCACCAAGAGCTCCTTTAGGGGCTTTATAACCAGGATAAGGTCTGTAGGCACTCTCAGTCCATTCCCAAAGATTTCCCAGCATATTTTGTTTTGTACTTAAAGGTTTAAAGTATTCATCCTCTACGAAATTACCAGATAATGCGTTGGAATTATCTTCAAATCCTGCGACCACCTCCCATTCTTGTTCAGTTGGTAATCTAAGTCCTTTCCATTTTGCAAATGCATCTGCTTCATAAAATGAAATATGTGAGACTGGTTGATCTGGGTCCAGTTTCTCCAGTCCAGACAAATGATAAACATACCATTGATTATCAATTTTATGCCAATATTTAGGTGAGTCAATACTGTTTTGATCAACCCAGTCTTTCCCTTCCATCATCCAGAATTCATCCCTGCAATATCCATTGTCCTCCAAAAATTCAAGATACTCTTCGTTAGTGACAAGTTGTTTTCTTAACGCAAAAGGTTGTAAATAGACAATATGATTATTGAGTTCATTATCAAAACAAAAACCCTTTCCAGAAAAGCCAATTTGGTATTTACCCTCCTCAGCTAAAAACCAGTCAATATCCATTTTCTGGTTTTCAAAAGATGATAAATCTTCTCTATATGCCGGAAATAGAGGGTTTTCTCCTAAAATGCTTTTAATATCATATACCAGCAATTCCTGATGTTGTTGCTCATGCTGTATTCCTATCTCAAGAACATATGCTAATTCAGGTGTAAGCTGTGAAATCGAATCAAACCATTCATTCATATGATCGTCTACATATTGACGAAATTTAAGAATATCATTTACTGTTGGCCTGGTAAGATTTCCTCGTTTCGCTCTGGTCCAGCGATCACCAACAGAGACATAGTAACTGTTGAATAAATAAGAATAATCATCATCGTAAACTTTATATCCTTTAAAATGAGGTACTAAAATAAAGTTTTCGAAAAACCACGTAACATGTGCAAGATGCCATTTTGGTGGACTGACATCCATAGTCGTTTGAACAACAAAATCTTCCACCTCTAATGGTTTAACAAGGTTAAGACTTTGCATTCTCGTCCTGTTAAATCTTTTTGTAATTTGTGATAATGAAACTGTCTGATCAACAGTTTTAGTGAAATCCATGAAAAGAAAGTTAGTTTATATCAATATAACCTAAAATCTGAATTATTGTGAGCAAAAAAGGCGCTCTTTTTTAAATAAAATGAGAAAGGCCCTGAAAACCAGGGCCTAACTAACCAAAAAACTCAAAACAACCTAACCTAATAACCACTGTTAAGTATACTAACGAAAACCGTGCCAAAAGCTTTTTTGAGTTTACTGGAAAAAATCATCTATTCAACCATTTTTTAAATGCTCCAGATCTTTCTACACTTACGATTACATCAATTGCCCTCGGAGGAGCTGGTTCGAGATCTATTTTCACCCTGCTTTTTGAATAAGCAATCATATTTTTGATTGCGTCAAAGGAAATGATAAACTTTCTATTAATTCTGTAGAAGTTTTTGGGATTGAGTGATGTTTCAAGATCACCTAAATTTGAGTTTACAATATGTTGTTTTCCTTTTCTATCCACAAGGTAGGTATATCGATCTTCACTGAAAAAGTAAGCAACTTCATCTTCACGTACAGATATAATTTTGTCTCCAAGAGTGATAATAAACCTCTCCTGGAATTTACTTTTCTCTCCGGGTTTTAAAGCATTAATTAAGATATCAATATCAAAATCTTTTTTATCCTTTACCCACTCCCTGTATTTGTTAATTGCTATTTTTAGTTCTTCCTCATCTACCGGTTTCAACAAATAATCAATGCTGTTTTCTTTAAAAGCCCTGATTGCATATTGATCGTAGGCAGTAGTAAGAATAATCGGAATTCTGATTTGTAACTCCTTGAAAACATCAAAGCTAAGTCCATCTCCAAGCTGAATATCAGACAGAATCAGATCTGCAGAATTCTGACTTAACCAATCTTTTGCAGTAGCTACGCTGTCAAGCAATGCAACTATTTCTACATCTGGTTCAACTTTCAATAGAGTTTCCTGAAGATCTTTTGCCGCTATAGGCTCATCCTCAATTATTACAACTTTAAGCATAGTAGATAGGTCGGTTTATAACTAACAATCTAGTAAATTAAAGGAATTTTAGCAAAATATTTATCTTCCGCAAATTCGAATATCGGCATTGCTTCAGATACTAGATTATACCTTCTTAATAAATTCTTTTGCCCAATACCTGTTGAATCGACGTTAGGTTTTGGTTGGTAATTATTTTCAACAACCAGCCAGTCATTCTCCAGATAAACATCAATTGTCAATGGTTTTTGAAAAGTAGCAATATTATGCTTGATGGCGTTTTCTACTAATATTTGTATAGAACCGGAAGGAATACTTACCTCAGGAATTTCATCAACTTTGTTATTGAAAATTAAAGCTTCTGCAAATCGTACTTTTTGTAGGTAGACATAATCCTCTAAAAACTTAAACTCTTCTTCAAGTGGTGCTAGATGAGTTTCATTGTGTTCCAATAAATACCTGTATATCGATGAAAGTTTTTTAATAAATGATCTTGCCTGATCATTATTTTTTACGAGTGCTGAAAGATTGTTTAGACAATTGAATAAGAAATGTGGATTTACCTGGTTTTGAAGCATCATCAATTGAGCTGTAATCTTTTCTTTCTCCTGCTTTTCATTTATAAGCTGGAGTTCCTTATTCTTAACACGAAGATTGTATGTATCTAAAGCTCTCTGGATAATAATACTCATTTCATCATAAGACCAGGGCTTATTAATAAAATAGTAGATATGACCATGATTAATTGCATTAATTACGGTTTCCATATCGGAATATCCGGTTACCAAAATCCTTATAGCTTCAGGAACAAGGTTTATGGATTGCATTAAGAATGTCACACCAGACATTTTTGGCATCCTCTGGTCGGTGAGAATAATAGGTATTGTATTGTCTTCTTTTAGAATCTTTAATGCTTCGTCACCAGATTCAGCCGTAATAACATTATATTCCCTACGAAATGCGGATTTGAAATAATTCAAATTACCTATTTCATCATCGACATATAAAATTTTGGTGTCTTTAGCCATTAATTGATGCCGCTCTTTGTAAAAAGATTCTTTTTCACCATAAAACCGAACACAAATATCTTAATAAGTATAAATAATCCTAGTTGTTTTGGATAATGTCTAAGATTTTTTTCACTGATCAGATTAGATGCTTCCATTTTTTGAGGAAGTAAATAGCTAGATAATGACAAAATCACTGATAGTTTTGTCTGCATTTAGTTAAGGATTAGTGAAATACTAATATAAAAACAATTCTAAGAATAAAAACTGACAATTTAAACTTCATAATTATTTAAAGAATTATTTCAATTAGTATGATGTTTGTCTAGATAAAAAATTTGAGATTTAACTTATGATAATCAGTCACCAATATTTAGAAGATGGAGGCCCTGTTTACGCTGAAACCAACATACATTCATTTATTGTTGAACCCTGGAATTCAATCTCATCCCTGGCTATTGTAATCCCGGCCATATACTGGGCAACAAGGCTAAAATTCAATTATAAAGATTATCCATTCCTTTTTTACTCAATTCCATTACTTATACTGGGTGGTCTGGGAAGTACACTATATCATGCATTCAGAAGTTCAGAATGGCTGCTTTATATGGATGTGTTTCCAACTGCTTTATTGACTCTATCTGTTGGAATATATTTTTGGAATAAAATATTAAAAAACTGGTGGCTAACAGCTTTAGTTCTTGTTCCGATCACAATTTTTCGTGTTTCACTATTTGAATTGATTAAAGGAGAGCTGGCCGTAAACCTGAGTTATTTTATAACAGGAACAATAATTTTCTTACCTATACTCATTTACTTAATTAAACATAATTTTAGATATACATTTAGTATCATAATGTCGTGTGCATTACTTTCACTTGCACTTTATTTCCGTGAAATAGACCTATATTCACAAGGTTTTATTCCGATTGGAACACATTTTATCTGGCACATATTGAGTGGAATTGGAGCTTACTACCTTGGAGAGTATTTATATTTATTGAGGAAGGAAGAACTTTTGAAAAGCCTGCATTAATAATGGGAAGTAAATCAAGCACAATAATTAAAACGCTGTCAATCATCATATTTTTATTATTGTCAATACTTACTTATTCACAGGATAAACTAAGCTCGGATTTCGGTGATGTGCTTTTTGATGGTTATGATCCTTTAAGCTACAGATCAGGGGAACCTAAAAAAGGAGTGCCGAAATATTCAATTGAGGTTGATGGAAGAATAATTCAATTTATATCCAAAGAGAATATGGACCGATTTCAGGGCAATTTTGAAAGATACATGCCTGAATATGGCGGATGGTGTGCCATCGCGATGGCGGATGGGGCATTTGTAGTTCCGGATTATAGTCTCTTCAAAATTCAGGATGATAGACTGCTTTTTTTCTCCGTTCGTGCATTTTTTAATGGACTTACTGCCTGGGAAAAAGACTCTGAAGGCAACCTGATAAAAGCAGATAATAATTATTATGTGAAATATTTTCCAGGAGGCGAATAGCCTATCACCTGCTTTCTCTTTTTGAATCTGTAAATTCTAAGATATAATCAGCTCCAAAAGCTCTTGAAGGGGTATAAAAACCCGGATTCAGTGGTTTCATTTCAAGTTTTTTAATGATCGTAACTACGCTTAAAGCTGTTAGTTTATAACCTTCAGGAGTATCAAGTTCAGCGAAGACAGTCTTACCAGTATCATTTCTTACCTCGCCCCATACCCAAACTCTGCTTTTATTCCTTAATTCTTCAGATGGACCTTTGATATTTTTATTGATATAATAATTGAC
>CAYTFO010000045.1:0-9208 GCA_964437135.1 uncultured Roseivirgaceae bacterium
TACCTGATATATGCTCCTGATAGAATTTTTCGATCAATTCCATATCGACTTCGTCATAGCGACTATATGCGGATAGTTTTGGATCTTCTTTATAACCCATCAATTCATAGCTGGAAAGTGTAAATGGTAACTCCCGATAAGTAGGAAAGCTGGTTACAACTTTCAACTTTAGTGTTTGTCTCAAAGCTTCAATTCGTTCAGGTTTAGAAGGCATCTGATTGATTAAACCCAGCATAACCGGAATAGCATCATTCGTTTTATCACCCTGACAACCAATATATCCAATGAATCGACCTTTATTACCTTCAAATACCGGACGATTGTAATATCCATAAGCACTGTAGGCCAATGAACGATATTCTCTAATCTCCTGTAGCACTAAACCCGAAAACCCATCTCCAAAGTAGCCATTAAAAGCGGCCAGATCCCCATATTGATCATTGGAGAACTCATTTCCCAATAAGTGGAAATAAACCTGACTTTGAATTGCCTTTTTATTATTTACAAAAAGAATAGTGTTTTTATCATATTTTTTACCTTCTAAATCTATGTATGACTCCTTTTTAGGTGTTTTTGAGAGGGGAATATATTTAGATACAAGCTTTTTGACATTGGTTTCTTCATTTTTACCAACATAGATTATTACAGCCTCATAATTATTAACAGAGTTTTGAAATAACTGTATGTTTTGCGCTGCATCCATAGCCTTCAAAGCTTTTTCCCCTTTTCTTACCTTATAGAAAGATTCATCACCATAAGCAGCATAATTATACAAAGCACCTCCCATAAATGCCGGATTACTTTTTTCTAATTTATAATCGGCGGTAGTTCGATTTACATAAATCTTCTTGGTGTTTTCGTCTATGTTAGGATTAGTTAGCAGAAGATTCAAAAGCTCTAAACCTTCTTCGAAATTATCTTCTCGCCCTGTAATCGAGACCTCCAGAAAGTTTTGATAGGAACTAAAAGAATAATCAATACCTAATGCGGCGAATTTCTGTTTAACTTCAGCTAAAGACCAGTCTCCTGCACCTACAGAGTTCATCAGTCCCGCAGCAGCGATCAATTCCGGATTGTGAAGCCTGCCTATTTGGTATCTTACTACCAGGTTAAACTGATCATTCAATGGATTTTCAGACAATATCATTCTATGACCACCTTCTAGTGAACTTCTGACAACATCGTTATCAAAATCCAGAAATCGAGGTTCAAAATCCAGCGGGTCAATTTTTTGATATTCTTTATAAAATTCAGATTCTTCCTCTTGTTTCGCAGCGACAGGCTTAAAAACAGGCTTGTCCAGTTTTACAGGTTTACCAAAACCAGTTCTGGAAATGATTTTCAGTCGATCCTCTCCAAAGTATTTCGAAGCTACCCACATAACCTCTTCTTTAATAACTTTATCAATAAGATCCGGGAATTGAGAAATTTCCTCCCATGTAATACCCCTATTGAATGCTTCACCTATTAAAATTCCTCTGGAAGTGAGGTCGATCTGTTGATTGGTAAATTCTTCAATCAGGTCATTTTTCGCAGCAGCCAAAAGTTCATCGGAGAAGTCTCCGGTTTTTACTTTTTCAATCTGGTCCAGCACTTTGCTCTCCGCTTTTTTTAACGATTGTCCAACAATTTTTGGAACATAAAAGAAAACGATACTTGCTGCATCATTATAAACCAACGGGAATCCTCCGGAATATAGCATTTCATTATTGCTCATCAACTGATTGATATATCCGGTTTCGGAATTATTGACCAGCATATACTCTGCAACGAATAGAGGAATTCTGTCCGGATGATTGGTTGGGATAGTCTGATATGCTAAAAAACCCGCTTTTACAGGAGTCATACGTTTCTTAATGAGTTTCTCGCCCTCTAACTTCTCCAGTTCAGGAAGATTTACAGGCTTGGCTTTTGCTGCCTCCCATGCTCCAAAATTTTGTTCTATGATAGGTTTTATATAATCTACTTCAAAATTCCCTGTTAAGATCAATGCCATATTCTCCGGGACATAATTGTCTTCGTAAAACTGATACATTCTGATCAGAGAAGGCGTTTTTAAATGTTCGACCGTGCCTAAAACAGACCATTGACCATAGGGAAGATTAGAGAACGTATGCTTACTTGCCTCTTCAAAAACTTTCCGTTCGAAGTTGTCCATTGCGCGGTTTTTTTCCTCATAGACTACCTCAAGTTCAGATTGAAAAGAACGAAAAACCGGATTTTGAAACCGGGCTGCATATAAGGTCAACCATTTTTTTATCTCATGACTTGGAAATGAATTGTGATAAAATGTCATTTCGTAATTGGTAAAAGCATTTACACCTGTGCTTCCAATAGACTTTAACATTTTGTCGAATTCCGTAGGAAGACCGAATTCTGAAGCGGCTACAGCCTGCTGATTGATCAAAGTTTGTATTCTTGCTTTTTCTTCATTCGAAGATGTTTTGGCCAGAATTTCATACAGAGAATTGATGGAGTCCAGGTAAGGTTTTTCCTTTTCGAAATCAACTGTTCCGTATTCCTCAGTTCCTTTAAATAGGAGATGTTCAAGATAATGCGCCATCCCTGTTGCATTTGGATCTTCGTGTTTTGCTCCCGCATTGACCATCACGGCACCAAAAACCCTTGTTGCGGTAGTGTCACGATTTAGAAAAACATTCAGTCCATTAGCGAGAGTATAGTTTTCAACTTGTAGAAGTGGATTGTCCTGGCTGAAAGTGAGAAACGAAATAAAGATAAGAAGTGTAGTGGCAATGAGTTTTTTCATAAGAAAGCGGTTTTCGTGATTTTACGAAGAAATTGTTTAAGAAGTTGGCGATACTATAAAAATAGTGATTTAATGACGTAGAAAGTTATGAAAGTTGAATTGTAATTTTTATATTATGTTATAAATCATCCGTTCTTATAGCTTTGACTTCATAACAGCATACAAAAAGCATTTTAAGGTAAACTCATCCTGAAATCATCAGTCTCCCTTTTTGATTTTTTCATACATTCTCTCGACAGAAGGGTAAAATATCGAGTTATATAATTCCTCGGTTTTCAAAAGCTCATCAAGGGCCGCCAACTGTTCTTTATTGTTGTCTTTGATCAGAGCTTCCTGCGCAAATTTCGCAAAAGCAATATCCAGTTTGTTTTCTGTTATCTCAGCTGATTTGATCCAACCAGTTGTAAGCCTATTTTCTTTAAATTTTCTTCCAACTACCTGAAGCCATTCACCTTGTTTTTCTTTAACGGCTACAATATCCATCATCTCAAATGATTTATTCGTCTTTGTAAGGAGATCAGGTCTTTCAAAAATAGCAGTCTCGGATTTAATAGTAACGGGGGATGATTCAGAAATGATAAAATCACTAAGTGCCCATCCTTGAGTATCGTCAGCCAGTATGACACGAACATACTCACGGTTTTCATTTGCACTGTCGATTTCGATTATTTGTGTGGATTGGATTTCTTCACCCAGACTAAGTGCGGTAAGCCATCTGGCATTACCGGATGGAAGTGAACGAACAGAAATATTATTCCATACACAAACTGCGTTGACTGTATCAGGCAGGAACACTGTCTCAGCAGGTTTCTGAGTTTGCTCTTCTTTTCTGTCCATTGGGCCACAACTGACAGCAACAATAAAAAATAGAAGTGGGGTTAATTTTTTCAGCATCTTATTCAATAGTTTTCAAAAACTTATTTTGCCGCCTTGACCAGTAATAGTTAACAGCAGAACTATCAATCAAGGTAGCCTTACATCCTTTGAATTCTTCAGTTTTTTGTATTAACGTAATCTCATCTGGACTGGATACGTCTTCAACAATTTCGTATATTTTTCGGGTGAAATCACAATCATAAGACCCTCTTAGCTCATTGAAAAATAAGTTAGTTTTAATAAAAACTCCCTGTTCCTCATCCAATATCCTCACACCAAACTCGGATCGTCTATCCTTTTCGGAAATAAATGTTCCTTCCGTTACCATAAATAGCTCGTCATTTTTTTTCATGAGCTCTTTACAATGGCCCGCAACTCTAAATGGAAAGTCGTTTCTGTCGCTCGAAGTAATCCAGAAGCCTTCCTTATCCTGAAAATAATAAACACAGTACTCTTCGGTTTTGGGTTTGTTTCCCGGAGCACTCAAAACAACGTTATAAAAAAGAATCGAATGTTTTTCCCATGGAGTCCAGCATTCCACTTTACCTTCTTCTTTACTCCATCCTTTTTGATTTCGGAAAAACTGCTCCAGCGAAAGCCGGTTTTTTGAGGGGAATTGACTATTTGTAATACCAGTTGTGTAGGGTTCTAAAAAACGTACTATTTCTGTCTGATTTGCCATCAGTGCGATGTCATAAACAGATTTTTGGTAAAATGTCCGCTGGTTCAAATCTACCCCATATTGAATCAAAAGCTTCATAGCCTCAATTTTGCCATGACTCGCCACAAAATGAATGGGATAACCAAGTTGAACCTCATCACCGGTTTTGATATTCATCACAGTGTTTAGATCAAAACCAGTTTCCAGATAAAACTCTAACAGATCAAGTCTATCTGAAAAAAGGGCATTTACAAATTTTGAAATATTTATATCCTCAGGGTCAGAGATTCGGGCTTTAGCAAAGGATACATCTTTATCAAAAAATGCCCGGGAGCAGACTAGAGAGCGTCCGTAAAATTTTACATCATCAACAGCAATGGCTTCCTGAAGAAGTGTATCTCCGTCAATAAAAAAATTACCGGTGTATTCTGCATCAAAGTTGTTGAATTGATAGGTGATTTTATTGGTAGCTGGATCTAATTGGTACTTGCCGATCATTAACTGATCAAATTTGGCAAGCTTCATATTTAACTTCCAGAGAATGATATTCCCTGCTGCATCAAACTCAAAAATAGAATTATCTCTTTGTTCAATTCCGTTCAAGCTATGATAGTCTTGTATCCAGATTCCGGAGATATCCAGATTATTGGTTTTTTGAATTTTGAATTTAGTGGCTCTCAGTGTTTTTTGATCTTCATTGAAAATAAAATCCTGACTGGAAGTGCTTATCTCTTCTTTGCATTCCGTGTATTTTATATTGGAGGTGGCAATTCGTATACCAGGAGGTGATCCGGCTCTTAGATTAAAGGTTTTTTTAATACTTTTACCCAGGCATCTGTAGTTTTCAAAACCAGTCTCTTCTAAGTCAATTTTGATTAGGTTTTTGCTTTTTTGATCGAAGTAATAAAAACGATAATGATTTCTTTCGGAGAAATCAAACTGTAGTTTTTCTTCAGCTAATAACAGGATACCATTATTCAGAACCAGGGAGTTTATAATAGATCCTTTGATTAATGATGATCCGGATAATGAATAGTCCGAGATCAGCTTATCATTCAATGATTTTGAGTTATCCTTTACTTCCAAAACTGTAGTACGGGTTTGAGAAAATTCACTACCTACAAAAGGATATTTGCAAATAAAGGAAACAAATTCAATACCTAAAATCACCTCTGAGTTTCTTAGTTCTACACTCAAAGTATCAAACGAATTATCCGCAATTACACGTTCTTTTATCTGATCAAGTATAGATTGCCCATTACCTGTTACAATAAAACATAGAGGACAAAGAACGGTGGTAATTATTTTCATTTTTAATTACAACCCAGGTGAAATATCAATAAAGACATTGCCTCCGTATCCAGTTTCCATTTGAATTTCTTTTTCACTGATCCAGTCCATAAGATTGATTTCCCAAAAAGCAGATTTTGCTATCATATCAGCGCCCTTTTCTTTGAATCTGTAAATATTGACAAAATCACCAACTTCGGTATAGGTTTGAACCATAAATGTTTGTTGATCAGAGGAGACTTTAAGGTCACCAATCGCACCCCCAAGATTATATACGGATCCGTCAGTGATATCCAATAAGAAACTATCTGTGAATTCACTTTCCTGTTCTACCAACAGAAGCCTGCGTTCAGGAAAGTAACCTTTAGCATAATAGCTAAAATACTCCGCTGAACTGAATACTTTGGATTCACCATTTTCAAAATCAATCAAAAAGCCATTTTCAGCCTTTTTGTAGAAAGGAAGTGTGGAAATTATGGAATCTCCTTTAAGATAGCCCTCACTTGGGATCACATTAGCAATTCTGTTTTCATCAAAAGTTTGAGTTGGCAATTTGGAAGTAAAATCATCCATTTTTATGACCCATTCCTCATCGTAGTTTATAAGCACCCTTCTTTGTAGTGCAATCAGTGATTCACGTGAATTATCGAGACCCCGACGCAACCAAAAAGCACAATACTGATCAAAATACTCTCCAAATGGAACATCTAAACCTTCCTGGTATGCCCACTCCGGAGTTGTATATTTATTGATATAATTCATGAAAGACTCATAATTATATCTGGGTTCAGGGCCGTCCGGTGTTGAAACCAGGGTATTCGCAACTTCCGCGTATCCCCGCAATTCCTTTTCAAAAGAGGAATAATTGGAGACCATTACGTGTGCAAAATATAGTTTCCTGAATTCCCATTTATAGTAATCGTACATTTGTTGGAAGGTGTAACCGCTAACGGAGATATCCTCATTTGATGGGATGAGATTTTCGGTAGCGAACTCTACAAGTGGTATAGGAACCGTCATAAACTCAGCTTCTATTTCCGGCATCAGATCATTGCGAAGATCCTGCCTATATTCACCTCCATTGATTGGAAAAAAATTCCAGCTGGCGGTCCTTACATCCATCCATTCACCTCCTCTACAGTTATTTATTCTCTTATTGAATTCATATCGAAGGTAGGATAGAATATTTCCATAATATCGAGGTTCCTGATCCACCGTTGCCTGTTGTCGGGGAGTGAGCTGGTAGAAATTGGCCACGTGAACTTCTCCGTTTGACATACAGGGAAGATCTTTCAATGCATCCATATCCATAGATGGCCCTGCTTCTTCAGCAGTTTCTTCAGCAACTTCTTCATAGTATTCATTAGCAGCTTCTTCTTCTACGTAGTTGGTGCTTTGTTCTTTTTTGGAAGAGCAGGCAATCAGAAATAAGACAGATATGAGTAGTATTTGAGTGGTTTTCATAAAAAATGGCTAGTAGATTAATGCTAAAAATAACGAAAAATGTTGATTGTAGTGCAGGTATTCTTTGAAGAAATACTATAGTTTTTCTTATTGATAAAAAAGGAGTGATAAGAAAAGTGATAATAGGATTTGCTGCTAATAAGACGATGCCTGAAATTGAAAAATATCTTAATTCATTTTAACCTGGTGAAAGTTACTTACTGAGGGAATCTCCTGATGCAATCCGGAACTACTAAAGTAGGAGGATATTCTTACTTATTTACACCAGTTTTAAGCCTTCAATATCTGGCCGATTAGCCGATTATACAATTAGACATTAAGAATTGCTCTATCCATACAACTTAATGACTTCACGGATGAGCCGCAACCCAAACCTCCCCATCTTCAAAAATTTCTTTCTTCCAGATGGGAACCGTTTCTTTTAGGGTATCTATCGCATACTCACAGGCTTCAAAGGCAGCTTTTCGGTGGGGTGTGGAAACAGCTATAATGACAGGAATTTCACCAATATCCAATACTCCGACCCGATGATGAATGCAAACATGAAGGGCATCCCATTTTTTTTCAACGTCCTCAGCGATTTTCAACATCTCTTTTTCAGCCATCGGCACAAAACTTTCAAACTCCAGCCTGACTACTTTTTTTCCTTTGGTTTGATTACGCACAGTACCTACAAAAACCACAGTTCCACCAGCTGCTGGGTCAGCCACCAACTCATGACATTCCTGTTCTGAAAGTGTAGTTTCCTTTATTTTTATATCGATCATGATTTCTAAAGATGTTAGATTTTAGATTATCCTGATTATTTTTCTAAGGTATTTACTATCACAAATGTACCAGTTACTATCTCAGTGTCCTTTGCTCATTATTTGTGATTCTTTGTTTTTTCAAAAATGATATATCGCTAAATATTTAACCTTCTCCATTCAACTTTCACCATTTACCTTCAATTTACCCTCCACTCACCGGCGGAATAATCACCACCTCGTCATTTTCATTCAGCTCATAGCCATCCTCCTGGTAATCTTCATTTATGGCAAATCTTAGGCTTACGAGATCACTAAATGCCGGATACCTGGAAGTCAGCTTGCTTTTTAGATCCGAAATATTTGCTTTTTCGTCTAATTCAATTTCAGCTTTGGATCCTTCCAATATCTCTTTTGCTATGCCAAATGCAACCAGTCTAATCTTCATTTAATTCTTTTTCTAATGCTTTCCAGCTTAATTCAATGCAATCCTGTCTGCCGTCAAAGTTCATCAACTCTATTAATATTTTCAAGTTGTCATTTGAGGTCTGTGTCTGATCCTTTTCTTTTAGTGCTTGTAAAAAGGATGAAACGATTCCCTGAACCTCAACTTTTTCTTTTCCCTCCAGTTCTCGAGCCAACAGGGAAGTAGAGGCCTTCGAGACTGCACATCCAAATCCATGAAAATGCACAGATCTCACTTTCTCGTCCTCAAAATCTATGTAGAGCTTATATTTATCCCCACACATTGGATTGTAAGCCTCCAAAATAAGTTCTGCATCATCATTCTCTTCAAAATGATAGGCATTCTTACTCTCTGGAAGTATCTTCTCTTTATATAATTGTTGAACCTCTTCTTTCGTCATGACCAGAATTTAATGAGTTCTTCCACACTGTCGGCGAGTCTGTCAATTTCTTCTTTCGAATTGTAAATACTAAAACTTGCCCTGACAGTGGCTGGTTTTCCCATACTTTCCAACAAAGGTTGAGTACAATGCATTCCCGCCCGAACAGCTATTTCATCTTTATTCAGGAAAGAAGCGATATCATGAGGATGTATTTCTTCAATATTGAAGGAGAGTATTCCGGATTTTTTCCTGGGATTTGAAAGCAGATTCACTTTGTCCAAAGAAGAAATCTTCTGATAGCCATATTCGGAAAGTTCCTGAATATGTTTACGATTTTGTTCTTTATCACTCTCATTGATAAAATCAATGGCCGCACCCAGTCCGATAACTGCAGAAATATTTGAAGTTCCGGCTTCCAGATTGTAGGGGAATGGACGATACTTTGTTTTCTCAATCGAAACATGTTCAATCATACCTCCACCCACATTGTAATTTTCTATTTCATGGCGATATCGGTCAGATGCATAAAGAATCCCGACCCCAAATGGCGCAAATG
>CAYTFO010000045.1:9218-20996 GCA_964437135.1 uncultured Roseivirgaceae bacterium
CACGCTGTCCTGGATGGACGCCAAGGGCGAGGTGAGCTTCGACTACCGGCCCTGAAAAGGCCAGAAAATCGTAATCATATTTTTGCGCATCCAGATCATAATAAGCAGCACTTTGAGCAGCATCTATCATAACCGGAATTTCTTTTTGATGCGCCAAATCTATTATTTCCTGAATAGGATTTATGGTCCCCAATGTATTGGAAATATGGACAACAGAAATCATTCCTGTTTTTTCATCAACCAAAGAGGTCAAATGATCAAGATCCAGATTTCCATCACTGTCAATTTTTGAAACTCTCAATTCACATTGAGTTTCTTCACACAGATTTTGCCAGGGGAGCAAATTAGCATGGTGTTCCATGATAGTGGTAACCACATTATCCTCAGGCTGAAGTCTTCTCTTTAAAAAGGATTGAGCAACGACATTAATAGACTCTGTTGTGCCTTTTGTAAAACCAATGTTTTCTATTCCCTTAGCATTGATAAACTTCTGTACCTTTTCTCTAACCTGCTCGTATTTTTGGGTAGCTTCATTGGAGAGATCATAAATACCTCTGTGAATATTAGCGTTTTCATAAGCATAAAAATCCCGAATAGTATTGATAACCTTTTCCGGTCTCTGCGTCGTAGCTGCATTATCCAGGTAGGCAAGGTTCGGATATTTTCCAAAAACCGGGAATAGAGATTTTATACTTTCTGTCAAATGTTCTTTCTTTAAATGAGTTTGATCTTGATTCATATTATACTGAAATGCTTAATTTGCCAGAATTCCAGTACACGACGGTAAAACAATATAAAGATTTGCTTTGTTTTGCTAAGACATATAATGATTTTTTGAAATGCTGATTGACAACCACGGACGCGAAATCAACTACATGAGGCTTGCAGTAACAGATAGATGTAATCTGAGATGTTTCTATTGCATGCCTGAGAGCGGCATAAAATACGTGAACCGAAAAGACTTATTGACTTTCGAGGAGATGCATCGAATGACCCGTGTTTTTAGTGAGTTGGGAATAAGCAAACTAAGAATCACTGGAGGTGAGCCGTTTGTCAGAAAAGGCATTATGGAGTTTTTGACGGAAATTGCAAAACTTCCAAAACTTGAAGAAATCAACATTACCACAAATGGTACGGTTACTCAGGACCTGATTCATCAGCTCGAAGATATCGGAATTAAGTCCGTGAATCTTAGTCTTGACAGTCTGGATAAGAAAAGGTTTTTCGAGATCACCCGAAGAGATATGTTTGACGATGTGATGCGTTCATTTGATCTCCTCGAGCAATCTAAAATCAAATTAAAAATCAATATGGTGGTGATGGAAGGCAGAAATATTGAGGATATCTACACCATGATTGATTTGACAAGAGATAAAAACGTTTCGGTCAGATTTATCGAAGAAATGCCGTTTAACGGCACGGAAGGCCAGGGAAATGCGACATTCTGGCCCATGAAAAAAATACTGGATCATGTTGGAGAAAGGTATGAGTTTGAAAAGCTACCCGATCCACCTTCCTCTACATCCAAAAACTACCAGATACCCGGACACAAAGGAAATTTCGGCATCATAGCTGCGTATACCAGGACTTTCTGTGGTTCGTGCAATCGAATCAGGATTACGCCCCAGGGATCAATGCGAACCTGCTTGTATGCGACCAGCGGTGTGAGTTTCCGGGATTTTATGAGGTCAGCCGTGACAGACGAAGAGATAGGAGATTTTCTCAAAAAAGCAATCAGTAATAGAGCAAAGGATGGGTTTGAAGCAGAGAAAAGGCGTTCAAACAATCCGGTATCTGAATCTATGGCGACAATCGGAGGTTAATCTATGATCACAGTAGAAGAAGCACTCGAAATCATTCGAAATAATGCCCGGGATTTTGGAATAGAAGAAATAAGCCTTGATGAAAGTCTGGGTAGGATATTAAGAGAACCTTTGATAGCTGACCGGGATATGCCACCCTACGATAGGGTAACGATGGATGGAATAGCGATTAGGCATTCAGAATACGAAAGCGGACAACGAGAATTTCCAATAGCCGGAATTGCAGCAGCAGGGGCACCCAAAATGAATCTTGAGGAGAAAGGAAAATGCCTGGAAGTAATGACGGGTGCAATTATGCCGGACGGGGTTGATACAGTGATTCCATACGAGATGGTCAACATTGAAAATGATGTTGCGACGGTTACGGCAGAGGTAGTGAATCATCGTCAGAACATTCACTTTAAAGGTTTGGATAGAAAAGAGGGTGATAAAGTTGTTTTACCAGGCAAGAAATTATCTTCTGTTGAAATCGGAGTGGGCGCTACTGTTGGAGCAGCTACCATTAAAGTTAGCAGACTGCCCAAAGCCATTATCATTTCGACCGGGGATGAGTTGGTGAATATTAACGAAACTCCACTGGCCCATCAGATACGGAGAAGTAATGTTTACCGAATCAAAACAGTCTTAAAGAATTATCAAATTGGCGTAAATACAGCGCATCTTGACGACGATTATGATCAAATCGTATCGAAACTCAGAAATGTCCTCAATGATTATGAATTGATCATTTTAAGTGGCGGAGTTTCAAAAGGGAAGTTCGATTTTCTTCCAAAGGCATTAGAGGAGCTGGGAGTTAAAAAGCATTTTCATCGTATAAAGCAGCGCCCTGGGAAACCTTTTTGGTTTGGGACGGCACCAAATGGATCTACCGTTTTCGCTTTTCCGGGAAATCCAGTTTCTTCCTACATGTGCATGCAGCAGTATTTTACCGTTTGGCTGGAAGAGAGTCTGCAGGTAGAAAAGACCCCACAGCCGATGGCAGTATTGAATGGAGATGTCACCTTTAAACCGGATCTAACCTATTATCTGGAGGTCAAATTGGACTACAATGAAAAGGGTCAGTTACTAGCAAATCCGGTAAAAGGAAATGGATCTGGAGACCTTGCTAATCTGGTAGATGCAGATGCCTTTATCATCCTCCCAAGAGGCAGAGATGAATTTAAGAAGGGAGAGGTACATCCGTTGTTGATTTATAGATAGTTTTGGCACTCGTTACAAACGAGCGCCAGGTAAGTTTAAGAAGGGGGAAGTGCATCCATTATTGGTGTACGGTAGAAATCTTATTCGCTGTATTTTGTGATCAGCCTTACCAAAAGATCATTGAGATATTCAACCTCATATTCACCCACAGTAGCCTGAATGTGACTATTCCCAATCCCGCTATCATCGGTCAGGAATACATAGGTTCCGTTGGTAGCCATTGCCAAAAAGCGCATTAAAAACTCAGTATCTTTTTCGATTCCGCTGCCCGTTATGGGGATAACTTTTATGCCTTTTTTTGCTGCAGTTTTGATCGTACTTTGAATTTGATCGATAACTTGAGCATCATAATGTGGAGGAGCATCCAGCAACAAAAATGCAATCTGGCTTACCGAGTTTTCTGTCCATTGTAAATGATGGATCCCTTTCTCCAGTGCACTATGAACTGCCTCAGGATAATCTCTACCTCCTTCTGCTTTCTGCAGTTCTATAAATGCGGCGGTAAGTTCAACATTGGGCGTAAATTCCGATAATCTTGTGACATATTCATCATCCTTGTCCCGGTAGAAAACCGTAGCGGTCATGATATTGATATTTGACAGATTTTCTTTAGACTTTCTGACTACATCCTGCAGATCACTTTTCAAAAATTCAAGTTCATCAGCCATTGAACCGGTTGCATCTACGATAAAGGCTATTTCTACATGTGTCGCAGGGGAATTTTCTACGGAAAGAATAATCTCATTGACACCCGCGGAGAATGACCTCATCGTCTGATCCTGTAAAACACCGTCAACATAAACCTTAAGCTGTGATAATGATGTATTGCCCTGTCCATCATTCATATCCAGCCAGAGTTCAGCATTACCCAGGTTATCTGTTATCCCTGTCCATACGGTCTGTTGATTATTTTTCAATTCAATTTTTTTGTTGACAAGAGGTGTACCGCCCTGATTGGTTACTTTAAATGACACTCGATTATCAGGATAGTAGGTCCAGTAATCTTTGTATTGAGAATAGTTTTTATTGGTCATTAAGGATTCCCAGAAACCCCAGTTTTCAAGGTCATTCCATTCGCCGGCGGTTATAAGTCCTGAGCTATCTCCAGGAGGTGGACCGTCCTGTCCATCACCTCCAGCATCTGCAGAAGCATCTGTATCACCATCGCAGGTTGCACATCCATCATCTGTAGGCCCGGCATCACTGACATCATCACTACCGTCACCACAGGAAAAAAATATAAATAAAGCAATAAACAGGGGATAAAATAAATTAGTAAGGCGATTCATAATAGTATTTGGTTAGTGGATTGTATAGTGTTAGACACAGAATAATTGATATTGGTTGAAAAAGGAAGTGGTTTTTTTGTCCCCTTCGAGAGCCTCAAGATGACAAGTTCCTCGACAGACTCATGAAGGGAATGTCACCCTGAGGCTCTCGAAGGGTGACGGCTAACTATACCTTCTACTCAACTGCTTAAGACCATCCCAGTCTCTTTTGATCAATGCTTCTTTTTTAGCTCTTCTCCACTTTTTTATTTGCTTTTCGAAAGCAATTGCCTGGTTGATGTCGTGAAACTCTTCAACAAAAACCAATTTCAATGGTCTTCTTTTGAATGTATAAGATTTCAAATTATTTCCGTATTGATGTTCTGCAAATCTTCTGTCAATATCGTTAGTGACGCCTACGTAATAGGATTTATCGTTGCACTCTAAGATGTAAACAAAATAAGTTTTCATTATTGCAATTAACGCAATAATATTTAAACTTCACAACCGATCATACTCTTCCCTGGTGTCGATATCGACGAGAATGGAAGAAGAGGAGATTTCGATTTTATTGATATGAGATTTATGTGCCTGAACGATCTCTCTGCAGCCTTCAGGTTCAGTATGAGATAAAATATCACGCTTGTAATGTGAAGAAAATATGACCGGATTTCCTTTCTTACCTTTGTGAAAAGGGACTTTAATCGTGGCATTGTCTTTTGGATGATTACTTAAAAACGAATCTATTATTTGATCATATATCCCGGTAGTAATCATCGGCTGATCTCCCAGACAGATCATGTACCCCTCACAAATTTCAGCTGCCTGAACGCCTGCTTTTATAGAAGAAGTCATTCCAGTTTCATATTCCGGATTATCGACAATCAGGATATTATCAGATTGATATTGCTTCAATCTATCCAGTGAAAGTTCACTTCCCACAATTACCAATTGATCCACTTTTGATTTGATGATTTGTCTCACCACTGTATCGATGATAGTGGTTTCATTGAATGGGAGAAAGAGCTTGTTTTCTTTTCCCATCCTCCTGGAAAGCCCGGCTGCCAGTACAATAGCGGTTACTTTAGCCATTGAGTTTAGAGAGAACTTCTTCTTTTTCTTCAGGAGTGTTAGCATTAAACAATGGACTGTGATCTTCCAGTTCTATTTCCATAATGTCACTATTGATCAATGCTTTTCTTGGACAGGAATATCCCAGGCTCAAAAACATCAGTAGTCTTTGATAGGCTTTGGGTTCCCAAAGTGTAATTAAAGGCTCTGGAAAATTGGTTTCCGGATTATGAAAACAGGTGGCAACTTTCGAAATATCCCTTCGCTCTAACAAAAGCTGAATTGTTTCTTTGCTTAGCAATGGAATATCTGTAGCAACTACCAGCCATGCGGCATTGGGGTCCTGTCTGAAAGCAGATAAAATCCCACCGTATGGTCCCAATTCGCTAAAACTATCTACTAATTGAGGATACTCAGATTGGAATTGACCGGAATCTCTTACAGAAAGAAAAACTTCATCACAATAACTGCTCAAAACGTCAGCCATGTATTCTCGCTGAGGCTTCCCGTGATAATCTATCGCTCCTTTATCAAAGCCCATTCTGGTGCTCTTTCCTCCCGCAAGAACCAAACCCTTTACCTTGGGAATATTGCTATCCACAAACTTCAAAATCTCATTAGTAATACCTTCAGTATCCTCAATGCTGAAAACAGGCAAATTTTTATATGCAGGGTTGTGCTCCAATAAATAGGGGTGCAGCTCATTCTGATCCTTATCCAAAATAAAAAACCTCACATTTGTAAGCCTATCCAGCTTTTTTTGTACAGATTCTTTTTTGTTTTCATTGATAATTACCACCTGGTTTTCAGCCAAAAAATGATTTCCATTAATCAACAAGAGATCACAGTCATTGAATAAAGATCGTGTGCTATATTCAAAATCCTGATCATTGAAGTCTATCTGGTGAAAACCAATTTTATCCGTATATTTTCGATGGTAAATATCATGAGAAGTCGTGCTGCCATGTTCAGCATCTACGTATCCAACATTAAGACCATTGATCTTTCTCGAAATGTTTTCACTTAGTTTTTGAATGATCCCACAGGGCGCTCCAATAATGGCAATTTCATTTCGGTTGAATTTTCCACCAAGTGGTTTCTGAATATCTGCGTGTTTTTTATGCTCTTTTGAAGTCACTTTTTCCTCCTGTTTTTTCCATTAATTTTGTTTCCCTGATCTCAATATTATGTGAAAATCCTTTACACATGTCATAGATTGTTAAAGCAGCTACGGAAGCTCCGGTCAGGGCTTCCATTTCAACTCCGGTCTTGGATTTGATTTTTGCAGTACAATAAATCTCCACGATTTTTTCCTCGTTGATTTTTATGTCAACGCTGCATTTGTCCAATCCCAACGGATGACATAAAGGAATGAGATCACTGGTTTTTTTAGCGGCCATTATACCTGCCAGTACTGCAGTTTGAAATACAGGGCCTTTTTTGGTATGAATCTCATCATTTTCCAGCCTTTTCACAATTTCCTCATCCAGTACAACCAGTGTTCTTGCTACGGCAACTCTTTCTGTAATTTCTTTTTGAGAGACATCCACCATAGTGGGATCTCCGGCTTTATTTAAATGAGAAAATTTTTTATCCATGGACCTTTCGCTTACGTATAATGGTTATCTTTTTGTTGAATTAGTAACAATCCTTCCTTAGGAAAGTTCGGTACATACAAATATACGATTTCGATTCATGTCATTAACAACAGAAGAAAAAGTACGTTATAGCAGACATCTAAATCTTCCCCAATTTGGATTGGAAACTCAGGAACAGCTTAAAGATGCAAAAGTGCTGGTTGTGGGTACGGGTGGATTAGGTGCACCCTTGCTTCAGTATCTCTGTGCCGCAGGAATTGGTACCATTGGTATCGTAGATTTCGATGTTGTCGATGAAAGTAACCTGCAGCGTCAGGTACTGTTTTCAGTTGATGACCTGGGCAAACCAAAATCTTCAGTTGCCATTCAAAAACTTTCACGTCAAAATCCTCACGTAAAATTTGAAGAATACAATCTGCAGCTCAATAGTACAAATGCATTAGAAATTATCGCTAAGTACGATGTGGTAGCTGATGGAACGGATAATTTCCCCACTCGATACCTGACAAATGATGCTTGTGTTTTATTGAACAAACCTTTGATTTATGGCTCCATTTATCAGTTTGAAGGACAGGTAAGTGTTTTTAATTATCAGGAGGGGCCAAATTATCGTGATTTATTTCCGGTACCGCCCCCTCCCGGGATGGTTCCAAGCTGTGCTGAAGGGGGTGTCTTGGGAGTGCTTCCCGGAATTATCGGATCCCTGCAGGGACTTGAAGTTATCAAGGTTGTTACGGGTATTGGCGAGACCTTGTCAGGGAGATTATATCTTTTTGATGCGCTGGAGTTTGAGGGCAGAACAGTCAAAATCCGAAAGGATCCTGCAAACCCAATCAATGGTGAAAATCCAACAATCAAAGCCCTTATTGACTTTGAGGAATTTTGTGGGTTGAAAAAACCAACGAGTGTTAAGGGTATTTCTGTTGAAGAGTTTTATAATCTTAAAACCAGCGGAGAAGATTTTACTCTTATTGATGTTCGTGAAGAATATGAATTTGAGGTTTCAAACCTGGGGGGCAAACTGATCCCTAAAGCAACAATTGAAGAAAACCTTAGCCATATAGCTAAAGAGGGCAAAGTCATAATTCATTGTAAAAGCGGAAAAAGAAGTTCGGACGTGGTCGAACTCCTTCAGACAAAATATGATTATCAAAACCTGCTCAATCTTGAAGGAGGCATAGAAGCCTGGAAAAAGAAATACGACCCGGATTTACAGGTCGTATAGTCTTATCTTTTAAAAATATGTGCGTTTTTCACTGAGATGATCTGACTTATAATGGATAATGCGATCTCTTTTGCAGAGCGGGCGTTGATCGATAAACCAATGGGAGCAGATATTTTATCAATAAGTTCCTGAGAAATACCCTTTTCCAGTAATCTATTTGTTCTTTTTGCATGAGTCTTCTTACTTCCCAATGCACCAATGTAAGCCACTTCAGAAGGGAGAAGAATTTCTAATGCATTATCATCTATTTTAGGGTCATGCGAAAGGATCGCACAATAGGTATATGCATCCAGGGGAAACTTATTTAGCACTTCTGAAGGGTATGCTTCTATGGATTGGTCAGGGGGACTATTGAAAACTGTATTTTTCGAAAAGAAACCTCTGGGGTCAATCACGACTGTTTCAAATCCAAATTGATTACCAAAATCCACGAGGTCCACAGTAATGTGAGCAGCTCCTATAATCAAAAGAAGATCTTTTCGAGGGAAAATCTGGATGAAATATTCTTTATCAGCAATTGAAACGACACGACTTGATCTTTCATCATATGCCTCTTTTGCCGCTTTTTGGAGTTCATCCGATATTTCATCACCCACTAATGACCCATTTTCATTAATTAGAGAATTGCTGTTTTTCCCATCTTCAATGGATGATATTACAATGGATGATTTGTTATTTTCAACATTGTTTTTGAGTGTTGACCATACCGGGTCATTGAAATCAACAGTTTGCAGGAGAACCTGTATGCGCCCCCCACATGATAAGCCAACTTCCCAGGCTTCCTCATCACTTACTCCATATGAAACTCTCTCACTTTCTTTTTTCTCAAGCAGCGCCAGAGACTTCTTCACGACAGATCCTTCTACACATCCACCACTAACTGAACCACTCATTTTACCATCATTATTGACCAGCATAAGGGATCCTATGGGTCTTGGGGATGACCCCCAGGTTTTGATTACTCTGGCTAAGGCTATCTCTTTGTTTTCAAGAGACCACTCATTTATTACATCAAGATATTCTTTCATGTTTTCAAAACTATTTTGTTTTTCAATTGTTAAAAAACCACTGTGCTAAGTAATGCAAACGATAACAATTGTCATTCATGTGGCAGAGAAAATAAAAAAGAAAAAGACTCAAAGCTTTCTTTTTTAAGTTCTTTGCTAGTGATTATCATTCCAAAATGTCCCTTTTGTATTATGGCATTTTCAAGTGCCATGACGGTATGTGGAGGGCAATCATACTATATGAGTCACAATAATTGGGTGTCATTAATCCCCTTAGTATTAGCTGCAGTTGTAGTAGTTATGATAGCCAGAAATTTTAGGGATATAAGAACATTTTTAGCATTAGCAATTTCGATTTTTTCTACCATTATGCTGATACTTTCTCACCAACTTATCATATCAGAAGTATATTTTACTATTGGTTCGATAATGCTGGTATTTTCAGTTTGGTTAAACGGTAGTTTTATTTCTTTTGTAAATTTCGTTACGAAGAAGGTCAATAAGATTTCTCTTGTATGGCAAAAGTAAAATTTACTTCAGCGCTTAAAAGATTTTTTCCTGAGCTTTCAGAAATGGAAGTAGAAGCAAATAATGTTCGGGAACTTGTAGCAAAACTTGAATCAGAAATACCGGGTCTGGAAAACTATTTGTTGGAAGACGATGGTCAGTTGAGAAAACATGTCAACATTTTTTTAAAAGATGAGATGATATCTGATCGTGAGAAGCTTTCAGATTCCATTACTCCTTCAGATGAAATTCTAATTTATCAGGCACTTTCCGGCGGATAAATGAATTTAGCATTTATCTGTACAGCTAAAGGTCTTCTGATCTACAGAATAGACGAAAACGGAACAGTAAGTTTACATTCAAAACATTTTATAGGATTTTCAGTAAATGTCGTCTTTGCAGACCAGACGACAGGAAGATGGTGGGCAGGCATTTCTCACAAGCATTGGGGTCAGAAATTACATTTCAGTGATGATCACGGTAAGTCATGGCAGGAAGCAGCTATGCCTACACTTAAAGGGGAAGAACTTCCCAATGGGAATCCAGCAAGATTGAGACAAATTTGGTGCATAGAAGGTGGAGGTAAAGAAAAACCGGGGGTTATTTGGCTGGGTACAGATCCGGGTGCATTATTTAAAAGCGAAAATAATGGCGAATCATTTGAGTTGGTAAGAAGTCTTTGGAATCACCCAAGCAGAAGTAAACAGGACCAATGGTTTGGTGCCGGGAGTGATTACCCATTTATTCACTCTATTGTTGTAAACCCAAAAATCAACGACCATTTATACATTGCAGTGAGCTGTGCAGGGGTATTTGAGAGTAAGGATGGAGGAAAGAACTGGCAACCAAAAAATCAGGGACTGGTTGCTGCATATCTCCCTAACCCGCATGTTGAAATAGGCCATGACCCGCATTTGGTTCTGATGAATCAGCAAAACCCTAGAATTATGTGGCAACAAAATCATTGCGGAGTTTTCGTTTCAAAGGACGGAGGTGAAAATTGGTTAGATGTTTCCGTGCATGATGGACTTCCCAATTATGGGTTTACGATTATGATTGATGATCAATGTCCGGAAAAAGCCTGGGTTATTCCTGTTGAAAGTGACGAACAAAGAATTGCACCGGAATTGAAACTGCAGGTATATCAGACTGACGATTTCGGAGCCAACTGGCATTCAGTAAGCGATGGCTTGCCTGACGATAATGTTTTTGATATCGTACTTCGTCAGGCTTCAGATTATAGAACTAGATTAAGAATTTTCGGTACTACCAGCGGTAATGTGTATTATTCTCAGGAGAAGAATATTCGCTGGCAGCTTCTGGCAAGCCACTTAACCAAAGTTAATTTTGTGAAAATCATTGATTTTAGTGGATAGTGCTGCAAAATCAACCTTTTTGCTTTATTTAGAATCATTCCAAACAAAAGTCATAAAACAATTTAGCTAAACACAAACAAAATTTTTGTGTTTATCTCTTACCGTCATTGCAATCGTTTGCGACGACCCATTTATAATTTATAACTTAACCAAAATAAACGTATGATTCCAGCATCATTTGATTATTCAGCCCCTTCAACTCTTGAGGAAGCGCTGAAAATGCTCAATGAGCTTGGGGATGAAGCTAAAATTCTCGCAGGAGGACATAGTTTGATCCCGATGATGAAATTAAGGTTTGCAGAACCTGAGCATCTGGTTGATTTGGGAAATGTTCCCGGATTATCCGATGTCAAATTTGAAGATGGCATGCTCAAAATAGGAGCGATGGCCAAAGAGGTTTCACTCGAGGACAGCAAGGAAGTTGGGGAAATTTTTCCCATATTTCACGATGCTGCAAAATTGATTGCCGACCCACAGGTAAGGAACTTTGGAACAATTGGTGGAAATCTTGCCCACGGAGATGCAGCAAATGACCAACCTGCGGTAATGATTGCTTTAGGAGCAGAAATAGAAATCACTTCCCTTGAAGGTAAAAGAACAGTAGGAATCGATGAATTCTTCTACGGTTTTTATATGACAGCAGTACAGGAAGGTGAAATTCTCACAGAAATAAGAGTACCTGTTCCAAGCGGTAAAAGCGGTA
>CAYTFO010000046.1:0-11775 GCA_964437135.1 uncultured Roseivirgaceae bacterium
ATTTTACAGCTTCGTCATTCTTAATATTGTCTGAGGTGTAGGAGGAACTCCACATCCACCGTCAACATTAGTAATGATATTTAAATCAAATGTAGAATCATCTGAAGGGTTATAGCTTGCAGGTCCTAATGTAGGATCCTGAATCCAGTTAAGACCTGGACCACCACAACCAACACCAGATGCAGTTCTAGGTACATCTACATTACCACAAAGCATTAGGATAGTAAAGTTAACGCTAAAGCTAACATAATTACCCGCCCAGGTTCTCGTGATAAGGTTAGGTGCACTAACTGATGTCTCTACAGGATAGAAAGCAGTAGGAGCACCGAAGAACACGTCACCAGGTCCCTGAATCTGTTCCATGCTATAAGCACCTGTGAAGTCAGCTTCTATCGGACATGCAACGAATGCACTGAAAGATAAAGCCTGTTTTTGACCAGGGTTACCAAAAAGGTCAGAACCAACATTACCCTGACCCGGAGGCCATATTCTTGTTACTGTTCCATCTTGTGCTGTAATTTCAGCAACAAAGTTTACTCTGTCTCCTGCCTGGAAATCATTGATTGTGCTATCTAAAGCATCTGCAATTTCCTGAGCAGAAACGCTCAACTCTGAAGGGAAACTAGAGATAGTTTTAACCAACGCTGTATCTGATACTACCGAACCTCTTACCCAGCTGGTATAAACTCTGTACTCTGCTACTGTTCCTGATAAATCCTCAAGATCAGCAGTAAGTGCACTACCAGAAAGGTTTTCGAAGTCAATTACTATGTTAGTCAAATCCATAGTCACCCACGCACCATTTCTTATTCCGTCGCTAATTTCTTCGACAGGTCCAAGGTAAGGAGCCTCATCCTCCTCACATGCCGTGAAGGCCGTGATCATTAAAGCTCCTAATAATATATATGTTAATTTTCTCATATTAATCTTCTTTTCTTTAATCTAGATCTGTTATTGTTTGCCAGAATACTGGTACAGCCTGATTCGGTTTTTGAGCTACCGCGCTATTCCTGTTAATAAAGTTAGCAGGATAGAAATGAGAATTAATAAATTCTCCCGGATTAGGCTCAATTGTTGGCTGAAGATTCGCAGGATATCCCGTTCTTCTGTACGCATTGTACAACTCAAAACCGTTACCCCATCCAGCTAACCAGTATTCTCTTACAATTATTTCTAATTGTCCTGCAGCACTTGCACCGTCATACTCTGCTAATACCTGATTGATATAATCATCCACAAGTGTGTCAGCTACATCAAGTCGAGCTTGCTCAGCAGTAGTAGGAGTGTATCCCAATTCATCTGGAAAGCCTAAAACTTTATCCATTGAACTCTGAATTGCTGCCTGTAATAGAGCTCTCGCTCCACCTTCGTTAGAAAGGCCTTTTTGAGCAGCTTCAGCTCTCATGAAATCAACATAAGTTTCTAACATAATTGGTGTAATACCTGCTCCCTGAGCTCCTGAAGTAATATCTCCCGGATCGTCATCATTCGCATCAATTTTACCTCCAACAGGATAGAATCCCCAAATTGTTCTCAATAAGTTATCAGGTGGAATACCATCGTCATCACCATGATCACGTCCCCAGTAACCTTCACCACCAGGTATGTTACAGAAAACTTCTCCCGCAGGATAATGTCCAGGTCTTAAGAAGTTGATACAAGGCTTTTCGTTAGGATCACTTGAGTTTGTTAATTCCTGTCTATAGAAATATAATCTAATTCTAGGGTCAGTTATTGACTTACCATTGATGAACTCATTCATGTAGTCATTTGACATGTAATCTGCGCCACCATTATCATAGTTCGATCCAAATTGAGGATGTCTAGAGTTAGGGTTTGCATTTACTGTGGAATATTGCCACTGAAAATCACCAGTAGTACCGTCACCTATAAATCTACCATCGGCTAAAACAGCATTAAATGTAGCTGCATCGCCAGTATTTAGCGCCATTCTCATTTTGAAAGTGTTAGCAACTGCTATCCAGTTTGCACCATCAAAAGAACCATAGAACCAATCTACAGGAGATGCAACCCCATCCTGAGGTAACTCAAGTAAAGCTATCGCATCGCTTAGCTCTTGTTGCATTGCAGAATAAATAGCTGCTCCACCTGAAAAATCAGGGTTCAAAAACTCTGCACCCTTATTTGCTTCTTCAAATGGCACATCGCCAAACATGTCAACTAGATTAGCGAATGTCATCGCTTTAAAGATTTTAGCCATTGCCAAATGATTAGTATTCGGATTGAATCCTTCTTCATTTTCAACTGCTAACTCTTCGACACCTACTACATCTTGTAAGATAGTAGCGTATGCTGTTGACCAAGTACCGTCATAACTCTGTGGAATGTACGCATTCTGATACAGAGGACCAAACATGTGCATCATTCTTACAGGTTCCATATTCAACTCATTAGCTCCTTCAAAAAAGCCAACATAACTGTCCTGCAAAGCATTAGTATAAAAAGTAATGTCGGCAGAACCTGGAACCAACGCATTAGGACTGTCTTTTGCCTCAAGATCAGTAACATCACATGAGTTCATCACTACGGCAACAGTACCTAATAATAATATTGCTATATAATTTTTTAGTTTCATAGTATTAAATCAAGTTATGAATTAAAAAGTTAATCTTACGCTTCCACCATATCTTCTAGACGTAGGAGCGTTCAAGAATTCAAATCCTTGACCATTACCAACACCAGTACCCAGTACGTTTGGATCGAAGTTAATACCATCAGGGAAGTTAAATGCTTCAAACCATAGGTTGTATCCAGATGCTGTAACAGTAATGTTTCCAAATGGAGTATTTGCTAACAATGACTTAGGTAATGAATATGAAAGAGATAATTCATTAAGTCTGATGTGAGTAGCATCATAGATTGCCATTTCACTAGGACCGAAACCTAAGTTATTGAAATAAAGGTCAGTTGCTGCAATTTGAGTTGTATTTGGCTGACCATCTGTACCTGCAACTACACCAGGTAGAATGAAAGTAAGTCTTCTTTCGAAATCAGTATCTGTAGAAATACCTCTGGCAAGAAGTGCTCTCGCAGTTCCTGAATAGATATCACCACCCTGCTGATACTGGAATTCTACGTTAAGGCTTAAACCTTTCCAGCTGAATGTATTAACCAATGTTGCATTCCAATCCGGGTTAGGATCACCTATAATCTGCTGGTCAGTAGAAAATACGTACTGTCCTGTTGCATCAACAAGTGGTCTTCCCTGATCATCTCTCTGGATGTAAGAACCTTTGATCACACCTAGAGGCTCACCTTCTATTGCAAAGTTTCCTAAGTCAGTAAAACCAGCATAAACGATTTCATTAGTTCCTTCTGGAAGAGTTTCCACAGTGTTTTCAAATGCTGTGAAGTTTCCATTGATTGACCAATCAAAACCACCTATTTGTACCGGAGTACCTCCTAAGTTTGCTTCCAGACCCACTACCTTCAGGTCACCAGCGTTAATGTTTGTCGCTGTAAACCCTGTTGATGGATCAAGATCTCTATCAATGATAAGGTTTGTTGTAGTCTTATTGTAAGCAGAGATATCGAAGTTGAATCTATTTTGGAACATTGTACCTTCAACCCCAACTTCAATTTCTGATACTCTCTCAGGCTCCAAATCAGGGTTACCTAATCTGTTACTTACTGAGTTAGTCTGGATAACTCCATTTCCTGTATCAAATGCTCTTGAATTAAGTGCAAGTGTATTTCTTGTGGTAAAAGGACCAGGGAAACCTGCAGAAGAACCGTATCCAATTCTAGCTTTCAGGAAATCAACTGATCTTGAATTACCCAATGCAGGAATAGCACTTGTTAAATCAAATGCAAGTGAAGCACCAGGGTAGAAAAGAGAGTTGTTACCTTGTTCTAGTGTATTAACCCAGTCATTTCTGGCACTTAAAGTAAGATATACGAACTTCTTGAATTCAAATTCTAATTGTCCGTAAACTCCTAACCAGTTTTGATCATTATCAAACTGCAGACCTCCACCACTGAAAGAGTTAGTAGCAGACTGATTGATAAAGTTGAAGTGTCTTAAAGTTCCAAACACAACCTGGTTTGTACTTTCAACACCTGTCTGGCTGAAAATATCTCTTCTTCCGTTAACACCAAATGTACCTAAGATATTAAGGTCCTCATTGATGTCTCTGTTCAGAGTTAAAATCAAATCCTGGTTGAATACTGTACTTCTTCTATCGATAGTTCTGTAGACACCTAGTACGTTTCCATCAACACCACCTTTATTTTGTCCGTAGAAGTTGCTTTCAGTGTAAGCATCTAAACCTACCCGATATTGAATGTTAATCCAGTCGATGATATTAGCTCTTATGAAAGCGTTACCATAAACTCTATCTACAGTTTGTCCAGTTTTAGCATTTTTTACAGTCCATCTTGGGTTCTGGATGTCGTTACCACTTCTGTAGTAAACTGAAGAACCATCCAATGGATTCTCAAATGGAAGACCCATCAAATCAACAGATGCGGGAGTGTAGAATACATCACCAAAAACAGATGATCCATCACCAGTTGTACCACTACCACCAGAGTAACCTACAGGAGGAGACTTATATTTAGTTCTGGCGTAGTTGAATGTACCACCAGCAGTAATACCATTAGTAAGGTCCACACTACCTCCGAAACCAAAGTTGTTTCTGTATAATTGGTTACCAGGAGTAAATCCTTTATCATCAGTGTAACCATAGTTAATGTTGAATCTGGCATTATCAGAAGCACCATTCACGTTGATTGAAGTAGTAGATACTAGTCCAGTTCTAAAGAAATTAGGAACTGACTCATAATATCTGTAATCATATAGCTGATCCTGAAATTCAGGGAAAGCAGCAATAAGATCATCATCACTAAATGCACTGTAAGGGTGCTGTACCTGATCAATTTCATCAAAACTTGGTCCCCAGTTAGAGAAGAAGAAACCAAAGTTTTGGTAGAAACCACCACCATAGTTCTCCTGATAACTAGGAAGGTTTGCAATTTGGTTAGCGAATACTGATTGAGATATAGAAACCTCAGTTTTCTTAGCTTTTCCTTTTCTTGCACCGTTCTTAGTAGTTACGATGATTACACCGTTTCTTCCAAGCTCACCATAAAGTACAGTAGCTGAAAGACCTTTAAGAACGTTGATGCTTTCTATGTTGTTAGGATCAAGATCTAAGAATCTGGATGATTCTGTTTGACCGTCAACGAAGTTATTCGCCTGGTTTGTACTACTGTTAAAAGGCACACCATCCACGATGAAAAGTGGCTGGTTAGACTGAGTAACAGATGTATAACCACGAATAATGATATTCGTTCCTGATCCAGACATACCATTTTGCTGAGTTACCTGAACACCGGCAGCCTTACCTCTTAAAAGACGTCCAATGTCACCCTCAGACTTTTCTGCAACTGCATCTCCATCAACCTGAGATACTGCATATCCAAGAGACTTCTTATCTCTTTCGATACCAATCGCAGTTACAACAACCTCACTTAGAGTCTCAACGTCCTCAGACATTGCTAGATCTATAACTGATCTGGCGCCAATCTCAACTTCCTGAGTGGCAAGACCAATAAATGAGAAAACGAGTGTACCTCCTTCTTCTGGAACGCTTAGACGATAATTACCGTCCAAGTCTGAAGTAGTACCTGTAGTTGTTCCTTTCAAAACAACGTTCACACCAGGAATACCACTTCCGTCAGTTTCGGAAGTCACTCTACCAGAAACTGTTCTTTGTGCCAAGGCAGAACCAAGGACAAAAAGAAAAGCATAGCTTAATAGTAGAATCCTCTTCATATTAAATTGGTTTAAATTGAAAATATTTATCGGGGCTAAAATTATAACATTTTGATAATATTAAAAAAAAGAGAAAATCTTTTCCTACAGTATGTAATTGTTGTATTATTCTTATAATTCACTAATTATCCTAATAAAATTAATGTTAACCCCGTAACTATTTGTTAATAACCAAATAAATACTAACTACATCAATAAATCCCTAAATTATATTTTGGCTTGATTTTTTGAATTTAATCAAGATTTTTTATCCACAATCTTGAATTCTATACGCCGATTTGCGGAATATTTGTCTTTTGTCTGAAATAGGGGTCTTTTTGAACCGTATCCTTTATACCGTAATTGGTCCTTTGACACCCCCAGATCTATCAAATAATTATAAACTGATCTGGCTCTGTTGTTGGAAAGTTCTACATTATATTCATCGGTTCCCATTTGATCTGTATGGCCTTCAATCAAAACATAAAGACCATTTTCATTTATAAAATCGGCTACTTCAATAAGTTCAGATCTGGATTTAATTTCAAGCTCATAACTATCAAACTTAAAATAGATGTTTTCCAGTACCATTGATTTACCTTTTTCTATTGGATCAAGAAAAACATTTAATGTATCCGGTTGTAAGCCTTCCCTTTCTTTAGGTTCAAAATGGAAATCTTCAAAAACATAACCGGGACTGGAGATATAGAAACCATATTCTTTTCCCTCTGTCAGTGCGATAAAATATAAACCTGAAATAATATCACTCTCTGTATTATAGTCAACATTACTGGTTTCAAGATCATAAAGCTTAATATTCGCTTTTAATGGTTTCTTTGTTTTAGAATCCCTTATTCTGCCTGTAACATAGGCGGCAGTTTTATTGATAATTGAGTCATTTTCAATCTCCTTACTTACTATGTAGCTTCTACCTTTATCCTCGGTAGTGGACTCATAGGCATAATAAGCCAAAGATCCATCTGCGGTAAGAACCCATGAGACCTGATCATGAAAGTCATTTACTTCACTTCCAAGATTTGTTGGTTTAGACCACTCACCTGCACTTTTTTCTGTAACATAAAGATCATACCCTCCAAAACCTACATGCCCATTTGAGGAAAAAAACAGGGACTGATTGTTTACATGTATATAAGGAGTAGTCTCATCAGCAGGAGTATTAATTTTTCTCCCTAAATTTTTTGGTTTTGTCCAATAACCGTTTTTTTGTTCTGTGTACCAAATATCACGAAGTCCATTTCCTCCGGGTCTGTTGGAAGAAAAATAAAGTGTTTTTCCATCTGCACTTAAGCTTGGCTGGGATTCCCAGTAAACGCTATTTACAGCATCACCCATATTATACGGAATGGACCATGTCATTCCTTTCTTTTTTGCAAAGAAAAGATCACAACTCCCAAAAGTCTTACCTTCATCGCATGAAGTGAAAATCAGCATTCTGCCATCAGCCGAAATTGTGGCTGCACCTTCATTATTTTGGGAATCTATATTTTCAGACAATTCTGTGGATTCCGTCCAATTCTTACCATTCCAATTTGTGATAACCAAATCTTCATCAAACCCGGGATCATAACCATCCCTTTTTGTGTAGACCAATGATGAATTGTCAATTGTTATTGCCGGAAAATATTGGGTATAATACTTATTGACAGATTCAGGTAGAATTTGAAATTGCTCAGATTTATTTTCCTGATAATTATCAATCGAATACTCTATACTCTGCTTTAGAAGGGAATTATTAAAACTAACAAATAGTTGCTTATTGGAATCGTAAGCATAATCTATATACTTCCCAGCTTGCTGATACATCCCATATTGGAAATAATTTCTGGCGAGAACCAATGCTCTGTTAACAGGTATGGCGGTCATGGGAGTGACCTTTGCATATAAATCAAGGTAAATAAATGTAGTATCCTGAATTCTGTACAATGTATAGATACTTGCGAGATTATAGTAAGCCTCTGAATATCCTGAATCTCTCTTAATAGCTTTTTTGAAACTTTCTACTGCTTCCAAAAAATTCCTTTCTGCTACATATTCTTTGCCCTTATCAAATAGTTTCTGGGCTTTTTTGTCAGTTGTCCCAACAACCTGGGAATATGATTGATAAAAAAAACTTGATAAAAAAAAGTAAAATAATAGCCTGCTGATCATGGGATATCCATGTACTTATGTGTTTGTAACGAAATTTGCCACTCAGGATTATCTTTTATATAATCAATTATTAAAGGAACAATCTGTTCTTTTTTTGACCATTCAGGCTGAAGAAAAATCTTTGCTCCTTTTTGCATTTTAGCTGCATGTTTTTCAGCCCACTGAAAGTCTGACTTATTATAAATGACCACTTTTAATTCATCTGCCCTCGAATAAAACTCTTCAAGTGGCTGTTTGAATTTTTTCGGGGAAAAGCAAATCCAGTTCCACTCACCTGTTAAAGGATAAGCACCTGATGTTTCTAAATGTGTATCAATACTTTTATGCTGTAATGCATTTGTAAGAAGATCCATATCATACATCAATGGTTCACCACCGGTTATGACTGCCAGTTTGCTTTTAAATTTATTTGCGTCTTCAACTATTTTAGAAATGGATTGATATTGATCTTTTGATATCTGCCATGACTCTTTCACATCACACCAATGGCATCCAACATCGCAACCGGCAGTTCTGATAAAATATGCAGCCTTACCTGAATGGAACCCTTCACCTTGTAGTGTATAAAAAGCTTCCATTATTGGAAGTGTGATATTTTCAGTGGATTTATCGATCGATGTAATTACTTTCATAAGTTTTGAGAGTATTTAATAACAGGGAAGCAATTGTCATGGGTCCAACTCCTCCGGGAACAGGTGTTATCATGGATGCTTTTTTAGAAACATTGTCAAAATCGACATCACCTGACAGTTTAAAACCTGATTTTCTTGAAGAATCTGCTACCCGGGTTGTTCCGACATCGACAACTATGGCGTTTTCTTTTACCATATCTTCAGAAATAAGATTTGGTTTTCCTACAGCGACTACCAGAATATCTGCCTGTGAAGTATGAGATTTTAGGTCTTCAGTGTATTTATGACAAAGAGTGACAGTTGCCAGTCCCTGTTCCATCAGCATAAGGCTCAATGGTGCCCCTGCAATTCTACTTGCTCCGACCACAACACAATGTTTTCCTTTGGTTTCAACTTTATACCTTTTGATTAACTCCATAATACCAAATGGAGTAGCCGGAAGTAATAAAGGATTATGAGAAACGATAGATCCAAAGTTCTGATTTGTAAATCCATCGACATCTTTCTTTGGTGAAATATGTTCTGTAATGTGCTCAACGGAAATATGATCGGGCAATGGTAATTGAACTATAAATCCATCGATATCTTCATCCTCATTTAGAAGGTCAATATGTTTTTCAAGTTTATCCTGAGAAATTGTGTTGGCAAATTGCATCAGGGTATAATCAAATCCCACTGCTTTGCAGGCTGTGATTTTACCATTGACATAAGTATGGGAAGCTCCGTCATCACCAACGAGAATAATTGCTAAATGAGGTGCTCTTTTACCATCATTTATATAATTTTTTACTTTTTCAGCAATTTCCTGCTTGATGTCGGATGCTACTTTTTTTCCGTCTAATAATTCTGGCATATCAGTCTAGTTTTAGTACAGCCATAAATGCTTCCTGTGGTATCTCTACATTACCAACCTGACGCATTCGCTTTTTCCCTTTTTTCTGCTTTTCTAATAGTTTTCTTTTCCGGGATATATCTCCGCCATAACATTTGGCAATAACATTCTTTCTTAATGCCTTTACTGTTTCTCTTGCGATTACTTTGGTCCCTATAGCAGCCTGAATTGCTATTTCAAACATTTGTCTGGGTATCAAACCCCTTAACTTTTCACAAAGTCTTTTTCCCCATTCATATGCTTTTTCTCTATGGACTATTGCTGACAAAGCATCTACTTTATCACCATTTAGCATGATATCCAATTTCACAAGCTGAGATTTTCTGTATCCAATTAGTTCATAATCCAGTGAGGCATAACCCCTGGAAATCGTTTTTAGCTTATCGAAAAAGTCAAAAACTATTTCTGCTAATGGGAGTTCGAAAGTCAATTCAACTCTATCTGATGTTAAATATACCTGGTTCTTAATCTCTCCCCGTTTATCCATGCAAAGTGCGATTACTGAGCCAATAAATTCTGATTTGGTAATAATCTGCGCTCTGATAAAAGGCTCTTCAACATGAGATATCAAATTCGACTCCGGCATTTCTGAGGGAGCGCTAACGGGGATCGGCGTTCCGTCATTTTTGATTGCATGAAATCTTACGGATGGAACTGTGGTGATCACAGTCATGTCAAATTCTCGTTCGAGTCTTTCCTGCACTATTTCCATATGAAGCATTCCAAGGAAACCACATCTGAACCCAAAACCCAACGCAGCTGATGTTTCGGGTTCCCAAACTAGAGAAGCGTCATTTAGCTGAAGTTTTTCCATCGAAGCCCGAAGTTCTTCGAACTCGGAGGTTTCTACAGGGTAAATGCCAGCATAAACCATGGGTTTAACATCTTCAAACCCTTTTATGGCTCTTGAAGTAGGTTTATCTGCATGAGTAATAGTATCCCCTACTTTAACTTCTTTAGCAACTTTTATTCCGGAAATTAAATAACCAACATTTCCTGCTTTGATATTATCCTTGGGTTCGTGATTCAATTTGAGAACCCCAATTTCATCCGCCTCGTATGTTTTTCCTGTATTTACAAACTTTACCTTATCTCCTTTTTTAATTTGACCATTAAATACACGGAAAAAAACTTCAATACCTCTATATGGATTAAATACAGAATCAAAAATCATTGCCTGAAGTGGCTCATCTTCTTCACCTTTTGGTGCAGGAACCCTATTGACTATGGCTTCCAGGATATCATCAATTCCAATTCCTTCCTTCGCAGATGCATGAATTATGTCTTTCTTATCACAGCCGATCAGATCTATTATCTGGTCTGAGACTTCATCCGGCATTGCACCCGGTAAATCTATTTTATTTAAAACCGGAATAACTTCCAGATTGTGTTCTATTGCCAGATAGAGATTTGAAATAGTTTGCGCTTCTATTCCCTGACTAGCATCAACTATTAATAATGCCCCTTCACAAGCTGCGATTGATCTTGAAACTTCATAGCTAAAATCAACGTGACCCGGAGTGTCAATTAGATTTAATGTGTATTGCTCACCTTCATGTAAATAAGCCATCTGAATTGCATGACTTTTTATAGTAATCCCCCGTTCCCTCTCCAGATCCATGTTGTCAAGTAACTGTTCCTGCATATCTCTTTCCGTCACAGTTTGTGTGAATTCAAGAAGTCTGTCAGCCAGGGTACTTTTACCATGGTCGATATGTGCAATAATGCAAAAATTTCTAATGTTTTTCATAAATTGAAATACGATCTGCAAAAGTAGTAAATGATGTGCAAGAAATATGTTTTGAGAAAGGGATTCTAAGGTGATCAGAATAAATATAAATTCTATTCCTTATTTTTTGTATCAATAATAATGGTCACAGGTCCGCTGTTGTTCAAATTGATATCCATAAAAGCACCAAATTCGCCGGATTGAATTTCTTTACCTGTAGTTTCAGATAGTTTAGATAGAAATGCCTCATAAAGTGGAATTGAAATTTCAGGTTTTGCCGCTTTTATAAATGAAGGCCTGTTTCCTTTTTTTGTACTTGCATGAAGGGTAAACTGGCTTACAACCAGGTAATCACCTTCAATATCCTGACAGCTTAAATTCATTTTTTGATTATCATCTTCAAAAATTCTCATGTTGGCAATTTTTGATGCAAGCCAACTAACATCTTCATCAGAATCAATTTCTTCGATTCCAATCAAAATAAGTAAACCTTTTGATATCCTGGCTACAATTTCACCGGCTATAGTTACAGAAGCAGAACTTACTTTTTGTATAACAGCTCTCAAGCCACATTGCG
>CAYTFO010000046.1:11785-20670 GCA_964437135.1 uncultured Roseivirgaceae bacterium
TATTCATATCTTTCGGCTTATATATTCTGGTTCCTTCTTCATTTTGCATTGCTACCTTTAGCATTGATTTGGCTACATCCTTGCCCTTAATTGCCCAAAGTAAGGATTTACCACGGATCATGAAAAATGACAATACAGCTGTTAATATTTTTGCTATTTCTTCCCAGATTCTAAAATCATCCCTGTATCCAAGAAGAAGTGATGGCCTGAAAATTTTTAGTGACCTGAGGTTCATTTTCATCAATTCATCCTCAACTTCACCTTTAATTTTATTGTAAAATAGAGGAGAGTCTTTACTTGCACCTACTGCTGTGACTATTAAATATTGATTAAAATTTGGCTGCTCTTTTGCGATTTTAGCCATTTGTAATGGATAATCTAAATCGATTTTTTTAAAATTTTCTTTAGAACCCGCTCTTTTCATTGTGGTACCGAGGCAACAATAAATATCATGTGCATTGAAATCATCCCTAAATTCTTCCATTTTATCAAAATCCTCACAAATAATGACTTGGAGTCTATTGTCTTTGATTGCTAACTCTCTTCTCGAAAGCACTTTAATTTTATCATAATAGGGATCTGATAAAAGTAATCGGACAAGTTCCTTTCCGACGAGTCCGGTAGCTCCCGTTATTAAGGCGGTTTTTCCAGGCATAAAAATTTATTTGTTCCCGAATTTAAACATAATTTCTTTATTAAGAATAATTCGAATTCTCCCAATCATTGAAAGCCTCGATATCTTCTATAAAGCTTCTAAAAATAAAATATACTATTGATATATCGTCCGTTAAACCTAATACAGGTATAAAATCAGGAATTAAATCCAATGGAGTTATAAAATAAACCAGTGCGAACACAAACATCAAAATGGTTTTGGTTGAAAAAGCCTTGTATTCACCATTTATATGAGCCTGAATCATTCTGACGAGAGTTTTCAAGTGTCCAATAAATGAATCTCTTTCAGCTTTATTATTTGAAATATCATTGAGCTTTCTCACTGACTTGTCAAGTAGGTTCTTAAGTCGTTCATTATTCTGAACGGTCTTTTTAGCCTTTTCAAAAATATTTTCTACAACATGATTCATTAAAAGACTTCTTTTATTTCATTTTTCAAAAAATTCAAGGCACTGTAAATGTTATCAATTTCTCTACTCCCTGACCTTTCTATTATTTTCATTGCCAAATCCATTCCTTTTGCCTCTTTATCTAATCCGGAAGAAATTTCATTTATCAGTGAAATTGTTTCTTCAACAGCGCCTTTTACATATGACCAGGCATCTTCAGACATATATATTTGCTGTGACAGATTGTGATTGAATTCCTGTCTGATTTCATTAATAAGTATAGATTGATACTCTTTAGCAGTAAATTCAGTATGATTAATTCTGGAAACCATATTACTTGGAGTAATTCTTTCCAACAGTAAAGTTATTCGCTCATATGCCTGCAGCCTGATAGTTACTACTTCTTTATACCCATCTTTTCTATAAAGAGCATTTAATTCATCCATTCTGGATACCAGGAATGATCGAACCATCAGATACATTGCATACAGCACTAGTGCAGCGGGACCAATAATCTTTAAGATTTCCAGGAACGATTCCATACAATTTAGAATTTTATTTGTTTTTCAATTGTTTCAAAAATAACGATTTTCTTTGGGGCATGAACATTCCTGTAGAGATTTCAAATAAAGCTATTGCAGAAATAGAAAATATTTTCAAAAATAAGAACATTCCTGATGATTATGGATTACGCCTGACAGTAAAAGGTGGTATGGGATGTGCCGGAGTAAATCCTTCTTTAGGTTTCGATAAAAAAAAGGAAGATGACCTGGAATATCAAGTAGCTTCCTTCAAGGTTTACATTCGAAAGGGTGAATTGATGTATCTTATTGGCAAAATGGTCGATTTTTACGAAGGGTCAGATGCCAGAGGATTCCTTTTTACTGAACCAGGTCAGGAAGATAATTCGACAGTAGCCCGATGACATAAGCCTTTTATTGGTGGATTGTATTTGCTGATTTTTACTTTGACAGCGATAACATTTGGAAAACTATCTTTCAATTTATTGATCATTTTTCCAGCCAAATGCTCCAAAAGGAGTGCATCGATGTTCATAACTTCTGCTACAATCTCATAAACTTTTTCATAGTTTACAGTTCCTTCTATTTTATCAGCCTTTGCCGCTTCACTAAAGTCAGTTTCAATCTGGACATCAACGCTATACTTATTTCCGATAATACGCTCTTCTTCATAATAGCCGTGTCGCGCATAAAACTCCATTCCTTCCAATGAAATTTTACCCATATTATCCTTCTATTTGATCAAAAAATGATTCTGTGCTTTTTCCTCCCTTTTCAGAACTACCTGAAGCTTTGCGTTCATTTTTAGGTTTGTTCTGAGTTTTTGATTTTATAAAAGACTCAAGTTTAGCCTTTGTGTCTTCCTTGTCAGAGCTTGCCTTTGGGATATTTGTGAGACTTCTTTTGCTTACAGTAAGTTGCTCTTTGTTTATAACTTCCTGCGATTGTCTTACTAGTTTTTTTACTTTGGTTAAATGATCCTCTACTTTAAATACATTTTTGGTTTTGGCAGGTCTGCTTGCACGTTCAAGAACATCATTTGCCAGATTTTTCAACTCTATCAATAAGTTATCCCTCTGATTCTCAATGTTCTTATAGTTTTCTTCAAGGTCTTTGATAGCATCCTGCATCTCAACAATCATTTCTTTTGCATTTTGTTCTGCATCCTCAATTATTGACTTTGCCTTAGATTTTGCTTCATTTAAAATAGCCTCAGCGTTCATCTGACTTTCTTTCAAATGTAATTCTGCTGCCTTATTTGCCTGATCTATGAGATTTGCCCCGGTATCTTCCGCTGTTTTGAGGGTTTTAAATAGAGAATTTTCTACTTCCCTGAGTTTTTGAACCTCTTTTTCTGATTGCTCAAGTTTTATTGAAAGTTCTTTTTTCTCATCCAGAATTCTTTCCCATTCATTTGATAAGGAGGTTAAAAAACCAGTAACCTCATCCTTATCATATCCCCTTAGTTTCTTTTCAAATTCCTTTTGTCGTATTTCGAGTGGAGTAATTCTCATATTTTATTTTCACCAAATTTTATATCCCAAACTGAGATAGATCGATCATCACTGCAAGATAGCAGTAAGTTTTTATTTTTCATCCACAGCAATTTATTTACTGAGGTACCATGCCCGGCAAACCTTGATTTATCAATTACTTTCATTAATTCCAATGTCTTTAAATCCCAAAGTTTAATTGATTTATCCATACTACAGGTAGCAAAATAGTTATGATCGGGACTCAGACATATGTCATTGATCGCATACATATGAGCAGGTATATTCAAGATCTTCTTCTCTTCTTTAACGTCCCAAAAAAACAGATTTGCATCTTTTCCAGCAGAAATTAACCGATTTTTATCTTCTAAATTTACTAATGAAAAGACTGATTGCTTATGTCCTTTTAATTCACCTTTTAGTTTTAATGATTTTTTATCGACTATTTTAATAGTATGGTCACTACAGGCTACATATATTTTTTCTTTTGTAATTGATAATCTCCTTAGATTATGATTAGAAAGCTTCAATTTCAACAAAACCGAAAGATCATTTGAATCTATAATAATTAATTCACCCTTTCCTGTTGCGATATATATTCGTCCATCAGCTTTTTTAATGTCAAAAATTGCCTCCTCTGTGAGCTTCACGGATCCTTTAATATTGCGTCCAGCTAAATCCAGCACTTGTAGTCCTTCAAAATTTTGACCAAGATATAATTCATCAGTAGCGTTATCATAACAAAGAGCGTAAACCGAAGAGGGTAGTTTGGCAATTATTTTTCCTTTATCAAGAATATTCAGATCCCATTCAATAACATTTCCATCTCCTGATACCGATAAAAATTTATGATCGGAGATTAATTCCAAATTATATACACTATCAGTGTGACCTGTGAAACTATGAATTTTATTTACTTCGATCATTCTGGTTATTTATAGTTCAAAATTATTACAATTGCTTAATTTATAATTCATGCCTTTACTTCTAAGTAAACAAATTAACCCTTACAGTGCATATGCTGTTTGGCATATTACAGAGTCGGAGGATCAGTTGAAGGGTCTTACAAGTGAAAATCCTCAGCATACAAACCCAAATAAGAAATTGGAATGGATAGTTACAAGGATACTTATAAAATATTTGTGTAACTTATTTGAGGTCAGTTATCAGGGGATTGACAACTCTCCTGTTGGTAAACCAATATTGATCAATAGTAATGCTGAGATTTCTATATCTCACTCTTTCCCATTAGCAGCTTGCTTAATAAATGTTCGGAAACCTTGTGGAATAGATATAGAGCTACCCAGACAAAAATTAACCTACGTTAAGAAAAAGTTTTTAAATCCAAATGAGAATAGCGAAAAGCTTGAAGAACTAACTAAAATTTGGACTGCAAAAGAAGTACTCTTTAAGGTTCACGGAGATAAAGAATTGAGCTTTAAAAATGAGATGCTTATAAAATTCAAATCCGAAGAAAGAGCAACAGGACTGATATTAAAAAAAGGTTTTGAGTCTTCCTATGAAATTATGTTCGAGAGCTTATATAACTATACGTTAGCTTATTCTATCTAAAGAAAAGTAGCTTTTGGATCTATTAACTTAAGTAAGATTTTTACTTCATCACTCTTATGATAGTCTCCAACTTTTTCAAAGCTAATAACTAGATTTCTTAAAAATCTGTTGATGATTTCTGTATTATCACATGGATCATAATAAGCTGGTTGTGGACTTAATTGTAAATGCTCGATATAGTTATCAATATCTTCTCTTGAAAATATCAGACCTCTATTGAAAACGTTTATGTAAAATTGAGTTTCATCATCCTTATAAGTAAGAATGAAGAGGTTAGGAAGATTAACACCGAAAACAGGCAAATCCAGCTTTTGAGAAATCAACATATACAAAGAACAAAGGGATATTGGATTCCCTTTCTTTGAGTCCAGCACAATATTGATCATAGAGTTTGCCGGGGAATGAAAATTTTTTGTGTTTGCTCTAAATTTAAACTTGTCAAAAACTACACTATTTACAATCTTGATCTCATCGTAAGGATTAAGGTCATCTTTCAATTCTCTCCAGACTTCAAAATAAAGTTCATCTACTTCCTTTCTAATCTCCTCAAGTTCCAAATCAGGATATTGGTAAGTAGCTATGATCCACAAACCTTTGAGTAAATCATCTGAATCTTTTTCTCGCCATTCACTTAGCCGTTCTTTGACAAGCTCAAATTGTAAATGATGAATGAGGTCTTCAATTCTTCTTTGTAATGTAGGATTAAAGTTTATTTCCCATTGTTCTTCCAAAAAAGGGATGATTGAGGTACCCAAAGCTCGTATTTGTTCCTCAACATGATTCACAACTTCATGGTCATCATCTTCCAATAATGTTACTAATGCTTTTAACTGTTTCTCCTGCATAAAATTAGGTCTGAATAACCCCTACATTCATATTTTGATAGATTGGTGAGTGATTAGCTGCCTCAATTCCATTTGATATTATTTTTCTTGTTTCAAGTGGGTCAATGATTCCATCAACCCACAGCCTGGAAGCAGCATAATACGGACTTATTTTTTCATCGTAAGAAGCTTTTATCTCGTCAAGCAACTTTCTTTCTTCTTCTTTTGAAATCTCCTGGCCTTTAGCCTTCAATCCCGCAACTTTAATCTGCAACAATGTTTTAGCTGCAGAATTACCGCTCATCACTGCAATTTCAGCAGTAGGCCATGCAAACATAAATCTTGGATCATATGCTCTTCCACACATGGCATAATTACCGGCACCATATGAGCTTCCAAGCACAATACTAAATTTAGGAACTACTGAATTGGAAACTGCATTTACCATTTTAGCTCCGTCCTTAATTATTCCACCCTGTTCTGCCCTACTTCCTACCATAAATCCATTTACATCATGTAAAAATACCAGCGGGATTTTTCTTTGATTGCAATTCATGATAAATCTTGCGGCTTTATCTGCTGAATCCGAATAAATAACTCCCCCCATTTGCATTTCAGGAGCGGCACCATGTCCCTTTTTTGCCTTTACAACTTTTCTTTGGTTGGCTACGATTCCAATACTCCATCCATCAATTCTTCCATAGCCACAAACCAGAGTTTTACCATAATCCTTTTTATATTCCTCAAAGTCACTATTATCTACCAATCTTTCTATGATTTCCACCATATCATAGGTTTGGGACCTATCAGCAGGAAATAAACCATAAATTTCTTTTGGATCTTTTTTAGGTAATTCAGGTTTTATTCTATTAAATCCAGCAGATTCAGGTTCTCCAATTCGTCCGAATATATTTTTGATTGCATCCAAACATTCTTCATCAGAATTATATTTATTGTCAGTTACACCAGAAATCTCGCAATGTGTGGAAGCACCACCGAGCGTCTCATTATCAACATCCTCTCCTATTGCTGCTTTTACCAAATAGCTTCCAGCTAAAAAAATAGAGCCGGTTTTATCAACAATCATTGCTTCGTCAGACATTATCGGCAGATAAGCCCCGCCTGCAACGCAACTTCCCATAATAGCTGCCACCTGAATAATGCCCATCGAGGACATTTTCGCATTATTTCTGAATTGTCTTCCAAAATGTTCTTTATCCGGAAAAATTTCGTCCTGCATGGGAAGAAATACACCTGCGCTATCTACCAGGTAAACAATGGGTATTTTGTTTTCAATTGCAATTTCCTGAGCTCTTAAGTTTTTTTTTGCCGTAATTGGAAACCATGCCCCGGCTTTTACTGTGGCATCATTAGCGACTACAACACAAGTTCGATTGTTTATTTTACCAACTTTGACTACAACTCCTCCTGAAGGACACCCACCTTGTTCTTTGTACATTCCATCAGCTACAAGCGCACCAACCTCCAGTGATTCAGAATCATTATCCAGCAAATAGTTTATTCTTTCTCTGGCTGTTAATTTTCCTTTTTTATGTTGAGATTCAATTTTTTTCTCGCCTCCTCCTCTAGATACTTCTTCGAGCTTAATTTTTAGTTTATAAAGAAGTTGCTTATTCAAATCTTCATTTTGATTGAATTTTATATCCATGTAATCATCTTGGGTTTTGGGTGTTATTGTTCTTCTTTATCACTTTCTGATAAACCTTCAAGATTTTTATGTTTCCTGCCTAGTGGCTTCATGAAATCTTTGGGGTAACGATTAAAATGTATCGCAAGTTTATCCAGATCGATCATTAGTTGATTGATATTGTTGTAAAGGGAATCGTCATTCATGAGTCTGCCCAGAGTGCCCTCAGTATTTTGAAGTTGCAAAAGAGTCTTATCCAGTTGCGCCACTAATTGATCAATTCCAAGTAGGGACTTCTTTAAGTCAATCTGATTCAATGAATCAACCAAAATATCGCTTTTTGTGAGTATTGGTTCAAGTTGGTCAACTCTATCGTTTATGTTGGAAACCAGTGCATTGACTGATTTCATTGTTTCATTGAGCTCTGTCTTATTTGATGCTATGATAGAGTTTACACCTTTCAATGTTTGTTCTAACTCCGAAAGTGTGTTATTTATTTTTTCTCCACTTCCCTGTAGTCCTAGTAAAATTTCATTAATCCTACTGATTGTAATATTGAGGTTGTTCGTGATAGGTTGAACCCGATCAAGATATGCCTCCAGCCCTCTATCAACCTTGGCGATTAATGTATCACCTGGTTCAAGTTCTCGTTTAATTTCTCCTATATTTAAAACTATGGCTTTACTACCTAAAATATCAGAGTTTGCAAGTTCAGCTACTGTAGAATCGCCCAGTTTGATATCTTCATTAATGGTCAACTCAACAAGTATTTGATTCTCTTCTGCCTGCAATAAATCTATATCACTTACTTTTCCAACAGTAAGACCATTTATGATAACCGGATTTGATTTATTAAGCCCATCTACATTTTCATAGAGAACATAATAAACCATTGATCTATTGAACAGATCTGTTCCTTTTAGATATCTAAAACCAAAATACAGGACAACTCCTGCTACTAATACAATTAAACCTACTTTGAATTCTTTAGACACGATGAACTTTAGTATGTGGTTTCTAATTCTTTCTTGTAATCTCTTACAGCCCTAAAGATAGCTGATGCAATTTATTCCTGGTAAAGTTCATCATTTAATTCTTTTTCTTCCTGAGGATTACTTAAAAATCCAGTTTCTACCAATACACTGGGCATACTCGTTTGCCACAACACAACAAATCCAGCTGATTTTACTCCACGGCTTTTTCTATTTGCCCGGTCTCTAAACTGGGTTTCAATATTTGTTGCAAGCTTCAAACTGCTTTCCTGAAATGCACTTTGATAAAGACTAAATAAAATATAAGACTCAGGACTGTTAGGATCAAATCCATCATAATTTTCCTGATAGCCAGTTTCCTGAGTGATAAAGGAGTTCTCTCTTTGTGCAACTGCAAGGTTATCGTCGTTCTTGTGTATACCCATTACATAGGTTTCTGTCCCTTTTACTTTGGGGTTACTTATCCAGTTACAATGAATTGAAATAAAAAGATCTGCACCATTTTTATTTGCAAGGTCTGCCCTCTCGTGTAATTCAGGATAAGTGTCACCTCCTCTGGTAAAGATTACTTCCACATCAGGAAGGTATTCGTTTATGATATCCCCTAACTTGTGAGAAATTTCCAGAGCTACATCTTTCTCTTTTGAGTTGCTTCCGCTGGTTCCGGGATCCCTTCCACCATGACCGGGATCAATTACAATCTTATCAACTTTGTAATTTACAGAGTTGACGCTATTGAAAGATGCAAAAATCAGGATAAAAGAAATTCCT